>CAZJYH010000012.1:9028-20668 GCA_964549365.1 uncultured Alphaproteobacteria bacterium | reverse complement strand
CGAGCCGACCACCGGGCTGGACCCCGAGACCCGCGCGGCGCTCTGGCGCGACCTGGAGCGGCTGCGGCGCGAGCGCAATCTCGCCGTCCTCCTGACGACGCACTATCTCGAGGAGGCCGATCACCTTTGTGATCGCCTCGCGATCGTGGACCGCGGCACATTGGTGGCCGAGGGGACGCCGGGGGACCTGAAGTCGCGGATCAGCGGGGACTCGGTGCGGCTGGAGCTGGACTCCGCCGCCGACGTCGCGGCCGGGCTGCTGCGCACTTCGGACGGAACGCCGGAGGTGATCGTCGACGGTGATGCCGTCCTTGTGCGCGTCGAGCACGGCGCGGCCGCGCTCCCCACGTTGGTGACCCTGCTGGAGCGTGCCGGCATCGGCGTGCGTGCCGCGGCGGTCAGCCGCCCCTCGCTCGACGACGTCTATCTCCACTACACCGGCCATCGATTCGCGTCGGCCGAAAGCCCCGCCACCGAAACCGGAGGGCCGCGATGACCACGTTCCTCGCAGACACATGGTATCTGTTCGTGCGCCACATGCGCACCACGATTCGTATCCCGATCTGGATTGCGGTGACGTTGATACAGCCGGTGATCTGGCTGACGCTGTACGGGCAGTTGTTCCGTCGCGTCGTCGATCTGCCCGGCTTCGAGTCCGGATCGTACATCCAGTTCCTGACCCCCGGCGTCGTGATCATGACCGGGCTGTTCGGCTCGGCGTGGGCGGGGATGGGGCTGCTGCAGGATCTCGACGAGGGGGTGATGGATCGCCTGCTCGCAACGCCGGTGCATCGCGGCGCCATCATCGCGGCGCGCGTGATGCATGCGTCGGCAACGGTGACCGCGCAGTCGCTGATCATTCTGCTCTTCGGTCTCGTGCTGGGCGCGACGATCCCGGGGGGCGTGACCGCCGTGCTTGCGATCATCGTGCTGGCCGCGCTGCTGGGCGCCGGGTTCTCCGCGCTCTCGAACGGCGTTGCGGTGCTGGTGCGCCGCGAGGAGGCGTTGATCGGCATCATCAACTTCTTCGGCCTGCCGCTCACGTTCCTCTCCACCGCCTTCATGGCCGGGGGGCTGCTCCCCGGCTGGATCAGCGCGGTGGCGCGCTTCAACCCGGTCAACTGGGGCGTCAACGCCGCCCGCTTCGCGATGCAGGGGGAGGCATGGGACGACGTCGTGCGCCTCGCGGCCTACCTTGCGCTCTTCGCTGTGGCGGCAACGTTCTTTGCCACGCAGGCGTTTCGCGTCTATCGTCGGGCGAACTGATCGGATGGCGCATAACAACAACGGGACGGCGTCGCCGCCGGCCCGTTGTTGCCATTCAGTTCATCCAATCCAATCATCGACGGAGTTCTCACCTGATCCTCAAACCCCGCGCGGCGCCTCCGTCCTCCAGCACACTACGCCGCGTGAAGCCCTCAATCCTCGCACCGTGAGCCTGGGGGGCGTTCACCGGTGCCGTATCCCGAAGAGATTCTTCTCTCTCTCGCTCAATCTCTTCACGTGCAAATCTATCGGCGCGGCGGGGGGGTGGCACTACTCATTTATTACGCATGAGCGTGACGTTCATTCACGGGGGCGCGATGCGCCGGGCAGAGCGGCCGATCGCGGGAAATTATTTTCAAGGAGAGATGATTTTCCCCACCTATCGCTATTTCGTGAGCGTATATTTGAACCGGTAACGCAACTCACGCTGCATCGGGCGTTCAACCAGGGGGATTCCTGATGCGTATGTTGGTGCCCTGACAAAGGAGGTGATCCCGTGTCTATAACAATGATGGGAGCCTCCGATAGCGCCCGCTAGCACCGGGTAATCGGAGCTCTCTTGGAATTTGGCCCCGTTCGTACGATACGAACGGGGCCATTCCTTTTTCGGGAAGATCGATTGACGGCGTTGCGATCGCGCGGTGTCTTCACCATGAACGCCCTCAACGCGCCAGCATGACCGCGCACGTTCGCACGATGCCCGCCTTGCGTGCACGCAACAGGTAGACGCCCCCCGGAAGCCCTCGCAGGTCCATCGTCTCCCGCGCATCGGCGGCGGCGATCGCCCGCACCGCCGTCCCCTCCAGCGTCACCAGCTCCACCGTCCCGCCCACGACGTCCGTCGCGACCTCCACGCTCAGCATGTCGCGCGCCGGCACCGGCAGTGCCGCAAGCCCGTGTGCGCGGTCGGCCGTCGTCGGGGCATCGGCGGTCGCCTTCCAGCAGTACGGCACCTGTACCGAGGTTGCCGTGTGCCCCGCGTAGGGGAGCGCGTACATCTCCTCCATCATGCGCAGCACGCTGTAGTGGCTGATGGAGTCCGCGTAGCTTCCGTGCTCCACCATCGGCCCGAGAAAGAACGTGAGGATGCGGTTGTCGTGTTTGTCGTCGTCCTCGTCGAACGTGACGATGAGCAGGCTGTTGTGCGATCGGCACCACCGGACGTAGCCCGCGAGATGGTCGCGTGTCCACGTGTCGGCGCGGGTGATCCGTTCGGGGTCGGCCCCGTTGTGCATGTCGTTGTCCTGATTCGGAACGACGAAGCAGATGGTGGGAAGATCGTCGAAGTGCGCCGAGTCCGGGAAGTCCGTCAGCGGCCGGCTGGTGGTTGCGGGCACCTGGTTCGTATCCGTCCCGATCCAGTTCATCACCGGATTGTGCCTGCGTGCGTAGCCGCCGTACCGGGCGCTGTCGAAACCGACGTACGGCAGATCCTCGGAGTACGTGACGAAGCTGTAGCCGGCGTCGATCAGCGACGCCGCCAGGTTCCGCGTCTTGTACGGGATGCCGGTCGGGACGTTGTCGTCGGCCACGCCCTGCGCCGTTCCGGCGAACAGGCGGATGTAGTTCGGCTGGCTGGGGTGCCCGAGTGCATGGGACCGCGTGAAGAGCGCGGTCATCGAGTCGTTCATCAACGATGCGATGTAGGGCGCTTCGGGGACGTCCGCAACCTGTGTGTAGTGATGATTCTCGAGGATCAGGAGAACGATATGATCCGGCCGCGGCGGCATCTGCGCGGCGCCGACGAACGGGGCAAGGAGCAGAACGAACAGGGCCGAGAGGCACCGGCGGCGTACCGACATATGAGTCGACGGATAAATGAGGGGCGATGACCGGCGTCAACATAGGGAATGTCCGTCTGATCCCCGCCGCCGCCGCACGCTACGAAATCACCACGCCCACGGGACAATGGTCCGAGCCCATCACATCCTTCAGAATGAACGCGTCGGCAAGTCTGGGGCGCAGCGCGCCGGAGATCAGAAAGTAGTCGATGCGCCACCCGATGTTCCGTGCGCGGCAGTCGCCCATCACGCTCCACCAGGTGTAGTGTCCTCCCTCCTTCTCGCGCTCGCGGAACGTGTCGACGAAGCCTGCCTTGACGATCTTGTCGAAGCCCGCGCGTTCCTCCGGCGTGAAGCCGTGGTTCTTCACGTTCGGTTTGGGGTGCGTCAGATCGATCTCCGTGTGCGCCACGTTCAGATCGCCGCAGAACACCACCGGCTTCTTCTTCTCGAGCTTCCGCACGTACTTCAGGAAGTCCACATCCCACTCATCGCATCGATAGGGGAGCCGTGCGAGGTCGCGGCCGGAGTTCGGCACGTAGACGTTGACGACGTAGTAGTCCTCCAGCTCGCAGGTCAGCACGCGTCCCTCGGTGTCGTGTTTGGCGACGCCGATCCCCTCGCGCACCGAGAGCGGCTTCGTGCGCAGGAAGGTGGCCGTTCCGGAGTAGCCCTTGCGCTGCGCGTGGCTCCAGTGGGCCTCGTAGCCGGGGAGTTCGATCGCGATCGCTGCGCCGGGCGTCTTCGTCTCCTGAAGGCAGAGCACATCCGGTTGATGCTCTTCGACGAATTCCATGAACCCCTTGCGCAGCACCGCGCGCAGGCCGTTGACATTCCAGGAGAGGAGCTTCATTGTTCGTGTACGCGTCGTTATAGGTGAGCGGGCTCAGGGCGCGATGCGATGCCGGCCGGCGGGGATGCCCGATGCAGAACGCCGTGGATTCGGGGAGCGCGAATATAATCAGGCGGATACAACCGAAGGCGCCGTGTGTCACGATCCAGCGGGATGAAACGGGCATGATCGTGACGCGACGCGGTGTTGCCGCCTCGTGAAATCGACGACAATTCATCCGTGACAATGAGCGATCGACATCCTAACTTCTCCGCGTTTCCGGCCGTGTCGGTACCATCCGACAATTCCATCGATTTCATCAGGACGTCTTCGATGCAAGCGAGCGCGCTTCGGTGCGTCTGCGATCGTTCCTTCACCCATTCGCCGCAGCCATGTTCTTACGACAAGGTTCCCGATTCCTCTTCTTCTTCCTGATCTCCATTTCTCCCGCCATCGGCCAGGGCCTCGCGTGGGAGTCCGCCAGCGGTACCGGCGGCTGGTCGGCGCCGATGGCCCTGTACGTCGACGGGGGCGGCATCACCGCCGTCACCACGCAGTCCGGTCAGTACCGTTCAACCGATGATTGCGATACGTGGCGGCGTGTGGACGCCGGTCCGCCGTCGCCGATCAACACGGTACTCCGCGAGGGCACGACGCTGTACGCCGGAACGCGCGGCGGTCTGTACCGGGGGACGATCAGCGGCGATCGATGGACGCTCCTCTGCGCCGAGGGTGAATCCGTGCTGTCGGTTGGGATCGACGGCGCCGTGATCTTCGCCGGGACCGAGAGCGGCCGCGTGTTTCGCTCGACGGATCGCGGCGCAACCTGGAGCGGCGTCTATCCGGCCGGCTTCGTGAGCGACGTTCGTTCGATCGCGATCCGTGGTCGCTTCGTCATCTTCACGAAGGGGACCACCGACATGCAGGCGTCCACCGACGACGGAGAACATTGGCGCGCGGTCGACGTCGGGGCCTTTGGCGGCTACGGCGTGAACGTCGCCTGGCGCAAGGGGCTCCTGTGGGCGGTCACAAGCAACGGATCGGTTATCACGTCGAACGACAGCGGTGCGCACTGGCGCGCGACGCCCTCCGCCATTCCGGACAACAACGGCATACGGAACGTGCTGTACGACGGCGATGTGATCTACGCCTGGTCCGCCGTGCTCGCCCATCGTTCCGTCGACGGAGGTGCCACATGGGAGCCCGTGGATTGGATGCGGCACGGCGCATACACGTGTGTGGAGCGTCGCGGTGACACAGCGTACATCGGCACGACGCTCGGCCATGTGCTGCGCGTCCGGCCCGCGGCCCCGGCCGAGTGGGTGAACATCGGGTTGGACCCGGTCGGTCCGCGTTTTCTGGCCATGCATCGCGGCGCGCTGTATGCGGGGGATATCGAGACGGATCTGTATCGCTCGACGAACGGCGGCGGCTCGTGGCACGTGGTCGGCCGGTTCGCTCCCGGGGCCGATCCGGTCAACGCGTTCGTTGCGAGCAACCGATCGCTCTACGTCGTCGCCGACGACAACGTGATGCGCACCCGTGACGACGGCGTGACCTGGGATACCGTCCCCTCGCTGAACCCGAAGCTCTGGCTGCGCATGGCCGCGGCCGGCGATGTGGTGGTAGCCGCCAACGGGGCGAATCTGTATCGCTCCACCGACGACGGCGATACGTGGCGGCATACGACCTACGGGCCGGTGGATGCCGGGCCCACGGCGATCGCGATGCGCGGCTCGACGATCCTCATCGGCACGGGGTATGACGGCGTCTTCCGCAGCTCCGACGACGGCGCCACCTGGGCGCGGGTGAAGGAGCCCACCGTCGAGGGCGCGGTTACCGCCGTCGCGTTCACCGACCGCGCGGCGTGCCTCTCGATGGCGCGCGGCGAGTACTATCGCTCCACGAACGACGGCGTGGACTGGACGATGCCGGCTCCGGCGCCGGAGATCGGGTGGGTGTCGATCTTCGAATCCGGCTCCGACGTGATATGCGGCGCGTCGCGTGAGTGGGGGCTCAGTGTGGTCTGCTCACGCGACGACGGGCTCACATGGGTCACGATCGGCGGCAACTCGCTTGATCCCCCGGGCGACGTCACGAGCATCGTCGTCGACTCGACGCGGCTGTTCGCGAGCAACGGCGCCACGATTGTGCGTCGATCGTTGGCAACGCTTGCGGCCCCCGGCGGCGGCGCCCCGGCGTCGGCGGTCGACGGCCCGAGCATTGCGCCGAATCCGACCGCGACCTCGGCGTTGCTGCGTTTCCGGACCGAGCGGCCCGGAGGGTATCGCCTGTCGATCGTCGATGCACTGGGGCGCGAACAGCAGATCGCCGCCGCCCCGACGGCCGAGCCGGGCGAGCACGCCGAGACGATCGCAACCGGCCGTCTGAGCGCCGGAGCGTATCGTGTCGTGATACGCTCGTCGGAGGGCGTCCGCACGGTGCCGCTGGAGGTGATCCGTTGAGCGGCATGCCCGAACGTGCACGCGAGCGCCTGCCGCCGAGCGAGCTGTTCGTGATCGGAGAGTATGTTCCTTTCGAGCTATCTTGCAGCGCTTTTTGTCGGACGGCGATTGGGTTCACCGCGTGTCGACGTTTCATGCGTACCGACGGACACCACGGAATCCCTGCCGCCCTGGGTTGCACCAACCGATCGTAGAGAGTCGCCATGCTCAACGCGAACTGCATCATGCGCCGGGCCCGTATTCCGCGGTCCGCGCCCCTTGCCGTCGTCACGTTTCATCTCCTCCTCGTCGTTCTCGCGTCACTGCCTGCCGCCGCCCAGCTGCGCGTCGTTGCGCCGAACGGCGGTGAGCGGTTGCGCGTGGGCTCGACGGCAACGATCCGGTGGCAGGGCGTTGCGGCGTCCGACACGGTGCTTCTGGAGTACAGCACCGACGGTGGCGTCGCCTGGACGACGATCACCGACAAGGGAACCGGGCTTCAGCACCTCTGGAACAGAGTGCCGAACACGCCGAGCACGCGCTGTCTGCTGCGCGTCTCGAAGCCTGCCGCCGTCGGCGACAGCGTGCTCTATCTCCGGTCCACGGTCGCCGGCCGCACGCTTCCGGACGCGGTGCACTTCGCGGAGTTCAGCCCCGACGGGTTGAACGTTATCGGTGGGGGAGCCGAAGGGAGCGTCTTCATCTGGGACTCGTTCACCGGGGCGCTGCTGCGGACGATCGACGTGGAGCAGCGCGTCAACATCCCATCGCCGCCGGCCGCACCGGGCATCACGCTCATCTCCTGCATACGCTACAGTCCGGACGGGCGCTTCTTCGCCACGGTCGGCCCGCTTCCCGACAGCACCGGTTCGATGGTGCGGATATTCGACGCGGCGAGCGGCGTGAAACTGCGCGAGTGGCGTAATGCCGGCATCAGCGCGATCCCGTCATCCGAGCGGTGCGCCTACAGCCCGGACGGCACGCGGCTGCTGGTGGGCGGGCAGGCGGGCGGCACGGTGTTCGATGTCGCAACCGGCGCGCCGATCGTCAGGCTCAAGGGCTACGTCTCCACGTCGATCAACGGCTCGATGCTCGACGGCGACTGGAGCCGCGACGGCTCGCGCATCGTCGGCATCAGCACCGGCGGCTCGGCGCAGAACCCGGACATCGTCTACTCGAACCCGGTCACCGGCGATACCATCAGCACCTACAGCTATGCAAACGGCGGAAGCCTGGGAAGCGTCCGGTTCAACGCGGCCGGTACGCGCGTGATCACCGCCTCGTTCAACGGCGCCGCCCGCGTCTACGATGCGGCGACCGGGGCGATGCTCTACGATATCCACGACTACGCCTCCTTCCCGACCTTCGGCGCATTCAGCCACGACGGCAGCTACTTTGCCACGTCTGGGCAGGACGCCGGGAACCCGAACTGGAAGCTGCGCGTGTACGACGCCGGCACCGGCGCCTTCATTCGTCAGGTTGGCGCCATCATCAACGGCATGCGCATGCTGGACATCAGCCCGGACGATGCGCGGATCCTCGTGGCCTGCATCGACGGCGTCCGCATCTTCCATGCGCCGCAGGTGACTCCCGGGCAGTCCGATGTCTCCGACTCGCTCTGGGAGATTTACCTCGACAGCAACGCGAGCGTGACGATCGCGGCGCCGACGGTATCGGCACGGCAGGGGGCGATCGTCGACGTGCCGATCACGATCGACGACGCGGCTTCGGCGCTCGGCGTGGGGGCCACGCGGATCGACGTGACGCTCGAGTACAACGCCACGCTCCTCGACCCGATCGGCCCGACGCCGCGCGGCACCATCTCGGGCGGCCGGCGGACGATCGCGCTCACCTTCCCGCTCGCCGCCGCGGCCGATACGGTGCTCGGTGTGCTCCGATTCCGCGCCGCGCTCGGCAACGACTCGACCACGGCGCTCGACCTGAGCGGCGCGGTCGCCGACATCGCCACCCTCTCTGTGGCCGAGCGTGACGGCACGTTCCGTCTGCTCGATCTCTGCCGAGAGGGAGGTGCGCGGCTGCTGAACCCTGACGGCATCGCGGCGTTGAAGCTCACGGCCCGCGGCCCGATCGGTGCATACGCCGACGCGGAGTTGGAGACGATCGAGAGCGGTGTCACCCGCCTGGACCTGTTCGATATCACCGGGCGGATGGTGCGCAGCTTCCTGAACGAGGAGATCCCCACCGGACGCCGGACGCTCCGTCTGGACTTCACGGAGGTTCCGCAGGGGCGCTACTTCCTGCTGTTGAACACGCCGACGGTGCGCGCCGTGACGCCGGTGGAGGTGGCCCGATGAACACCGCACCCGCTCGTCCGGTTCTTCTCGCGTTCCTTCTTTCGGTGCTGGCCGTTTCGACGGCCCTCGCGCAGGACACGCTGCGCCCGCGGTACGGAATCTTCGGCGGCTACTCGCTGAACGTGCATCGGGCGGACTTCCGCGCGCTCCCCGGCGTCCCGAACTGCTGTCCGCTCTTCGCGAGCGGCTCCGGCGGCGGCGCGGTTGCCGGTGCCCTCGTCGAGGTGCCGCTCTCCGCCTGGTCGCTGCTCGGGCTCCGTGCCGGCTACGTGGGGCACGATGCCCGGCTGGCCGAGCGTGAGGCGGTGACGGTGATCGTCAACGGCACGGCGCGCGACGGTGCGTTCGAGCACTCCGTCGACGCGACGATCGCCACGATCGGCCTGGAGCCCTCCTGGTCGGTGCGGCCGGCAGGGAATCTCCTCGTGAGCGTCGGCGTGCGCGGCGCGCTGTTTCTGACGCAGAACTACGCGCAGGAGGAGCGGATCGTTGATCCCTCGAACGTGGGGACGTATCTGGATTCGACGGGGGCGGATTCGAGGAGCCGCGTCCGGAACGCCAACGCGGGGGCGCTGCCCGATGCCGCTTCGGTGCTCGTGCAGGGGACGATCGGCCTGGCGTGGGAGCTGCCGCTGAACGCGCGCGGCACGCTGCTGATGGTCCCCGAGGTTTCGTACGCATACTCCCTTACCGACGTGGTGCGCGGCCTGTCGTGGAAGCCGGACGGCCTGCGCGCCGGGATCGCGTTGAAGTATTCGCCGGCGCCCGAACCGCCGAAGCCGGTACGGTACGACACCGTGGTGGTGCGCGACACCGTCAAGCGAGAAGTTCCGTACACGAGTGCGCCGGGCGTTGCGATGATCGAGCGCACCATGAACGATGAGCGCATGGAGATGCCGGACGTGCTGATCGTGCGCACGCGCATCGTGGAGCATTATGTCCGCGAGATCCCCGCTCCGCCGCCGATGACCTGCGCGATCACGGCCGTGGGCGTCAACGACGACGGCGCGGAGGCGCCGATCGCGGTGCTGCGCACCGAGGAGTTCCTTTCCACCGTGGCGCACCCGCTGCTCAACTACGTCTTCTTCGAGCCCGGCTCGGCGACCATTCCGGAGCGATACGCGCGCATCTCCGCGGCCGATCGCGATCGATTCCATTCGAGCGAGCTGAGATCCGGCACCACGCTTTCGGTGTACGCCACGATGTTGAACGTGATCGGCGAGCGGATGCGCGCGCACCCGTCGGCGGTGCTGACGCTGACCGGCTGCAACATGGACCAGGCGGAGGAGAAGGGGAATCTCGACCTCTCGCGCCGCCGTGCCGAGGCCGTGCGCGACTACCTTGTCGACGTGTGGGGGATCGATCGATCGCGCCTGCGCACCGAGGCGGTCAACCTGCCCGCCAAGCGCTCCAACCCGCTGACACCCGACGGGCAGGGGGAGAACCGCCGCGTGGAGATCGCCTCGAATGTGCCCGAGGTGCTGGACGTCCTGCTCATCAACGACACCACGCGCACCGTTTCGCCTCCGATCGTCCGCTTCGCGCCGCGCATCACATCGCCGCTCGGCGTGGCGACGTGGGAGTTGACGGTGGAGCAGCACGGCGCGGTGCTGCGGCATGTCGACGGCACGGGGATGCCCCCCGCGACTCTCGACTGGGATATCGCGAACGACCCGGAGCATATCCCCCGCTACAGCGAACCCCTTGCCGTCACGCTCACCGCGCGGAATCCGAGGGGGGAGGTCACGACGTGCCGCATGGAGCTGCCGACCGAGGCGGTGACGGTGCGCCAGAAGCGCGAGAACCGCGTGGGGGATTACACGATCGATCGCTTCAATCTGATTCTCTTCAGCGTCGGCGCCGCGGTGATATCGCCGGCGAATCAGCGGATCATCGACCTGATCCGGAATCGCCTTACGCCGTCATCGGAACTGGTGATCGAGGGCTTCGCCGATCGGAGCGGCAACCCGGCATCGAACCAGCAGCTCTCGGCGTTGCGCGCGAAGGCCTGCGCCGAGGCGCTCGGACGGCCCAACGCAAAGACGCGCGGTGTTGGAGAGTCGAGGCTGCTCTACTCGAACGAGACGCCGGAGGGGCGCTACTACTGCCGCACGGTGCAGATCCTGGTGAAGACGCCGGTGAGGTGAGGAAGAAGGAATGCAGAATGGTGAATGAACCGTTCGCCGGAGATATGAATCAATCGATTGAGCAGATGAGCACGAAGGTCGAGGAAGTGAACGGCGCGCCGATCATCCCGTTTGCCGGGCAGAAGGAGTGGGAGCGATGGCTTGCGAAGAATCATGCCGGTTCCGACGGTGTCTGGCTGAAGCTGGCGAAGAAGGGGGCCGGTGTGGCGTCGGTGACGTACGCCGAGGCACTGGAGTCCGCGCTCTGTTATGGCTGGATCGACGGGCAGAAGCAGCGGTACGACGACATGTGGTGGCTGCAGAAGTTCACCCCGCGCCGCGCGCGGAGCATCTGGAGCAAGGTGAACCGTGCGAAGGCCGAGGATCTGATCGCCGCCGGGCGCATGAAGCCGGCCGGGCAGCGCGCCTTCGACGAGGCCGCGGGCGACGGGCGCCTGGAGGCGGCGTACGACTCACAGAGCCGGATGGTGGTGCCGGAGGATCTGATCGCCGCGCTGCGCTCGAACAAAAAGGCGGAAGCCTTCTTCGCGACGCTGAACAGCGCCAACCGATACGCCATCCTCTTCAGGGTCCATACCGCGAAGAAGGCCGAGACCCGCGCGCGTCGCATCGCGCAGTTCGTGGAGATGCTGGCGCGGGGGGAGAAGCTGCATTAGCCGGTCCCAACATGCGATGCGGTCGGTTCTCGCAGGGTCGCGGAGTCAACTCCGCGACAACGCAGGCTCCTCGACGGGATGTTGGTCCGGAGTTGACTCCGGACGCATTCTCGCAGGGTCGCGGAGTCCAACTCCTCGACAACACAGGCTCCTCGACGGGATGTTGGTCCGGAGTTGACTCCGGACGCATTCTCGCAGG
>CAZJYH010000012.1:0-8928 GCA_964549365.1 uncultured Alphaproteobacteria bacterium | reverse complement strand
GTTGGTCCGGAGTTGACTCCGGACGCATTCTCGCAGGGTCGCGGAGTCCAACTCCGCGACAACGCAGGCTCCTGGAAGGGATGTTGGTCCGGAGTTGACTCCGGACCCCTGGGCGCTCGCCACGGTCGCGGAGTCAACTCCGCGACAACGCACACGTCAACGCAGGCCTCGGGCTCGCAGCTCCGCGACAACACACACTTCACCGGTCACCGAACGATGACCCTGCGCACGGCCGTCACCGCGCCGTTGTCCGAAACGTAACGGGCCGCGTACGTGCCGGTGGTCAGGCCGTCGCGTTCGATCGCGACGCCCTCACCTTCCTCCATCATTCCACGCCACACCACCCGGCCGCAGATATCGTACAACGTCAGCGTTCCGGTGCCGTGCGCCCCGCTCATGCGGGCAACGGCGCTCGAACGCATGGGGTTCGGCGCGATCTCCAGGGCCGGCTCCGTCGGCCGGTCATCTTCCACACCGGACGGCGTGCTCCGTTCATGCGCGCCGACGTCGAGGCTTCCGTTCGCGGCGCGCTGCTTCGAATCGATGGGGTGCACGTACTCCAGCGTGGGGGTCAACGGGAACCCGTCTTCATCGGGGGGACTCATCGCGCCGTCGATCGCCGGCGATGTCGCGGTCAGGGTGTAGTCGTACGCGGCCGCGTTCACGAAGCCGGCGGCGGCGATGCCCGGCTTCAGGTTGCTCGCCGAGTCGAGCATCGCGGCGGCCCCGGCCAGAACCGCGCCGGGGCCGGCGAACAGGTTGTTGTACATCCTGCAGAGTGCGGTCCCGTCCTTGATATTCACGAACGAGCCGTTCCCCTTCTCGTTGACGATCGTGTTGTTGGCGAGCACCAGATGATGCGCTGTCGGATTGCTGAGCCCCTCCAGGCCGTAGCCGATGATGTTGGAGTTCTCGCTCTTCGGACCCTGCTGGATCTCGTTGCCGATGATGATCGCGATCCCACCGTTGGGCAGGTCGATGCTTCGGCTCGCCGTTCCCTCCGATCCGTCGGCCAGCCGGTTGTAGAGGATGTAATTGCGGTGCGCGCGGCTCTTCAGCTCGTGTCCCACCAGGGCACCGTGCGAGTAGTTGTAGCGGAAGATCAGGCTCTTGACGTGGTTGATGTACAGATTGTGCGACAGGCCGTCGCCGAACCCATTGTCGGCGAACTCCGTGTTCTCGATCAGAATGTCGCTGGCGGCATTGTCGCCGGCGAGGATGCCGTCCTCGTTGTTGTGGAAGAAGCAGCGGCGCACCGTCAGGTTCGCCCCTTCCTGTCGGATTCCTGCTCCGTTCTTGTCCGGGACGCGGCAGAGCGAGAACTCGATGCGCTCCACGGTGGTGTTGTTCCCGGCGATCACCCATATCGCCTTGCCTCCGTAGGCGGTGCCGTTCGCCTTCAGATGCGCGAAGCCGTTCACTCCCATCAATACCAGGTTGTTCGCGCTCCATCGGGCCACGTCCGCCTCGTACGTGCCGGCATCGATGGCCACGGTATCGCCGTCGGCGACCAGCGTGGCAACCTTGCTCGGCGCGGTGTAGGCTCGGGAGGGGCCGACCCTCCAGGTGGTCGCGTGCAGAGCACCTACGGCCGAAAATAGCAGCAGCGGGAGGAGGAGAGCGGTACGCATGATCGTGTTTCCCCGATATCGGATTGCGATACGCGGAAGCGCGCGCCGATCGGCTCGTGCGCGGATGGACCTTCCACGGCGGGGGAAGATACGGCGCGCACACGATTTCGGCGGCCGTTCGAAACAACAAAGGGGCGGCAGCCCCTTCTGTTGCTGAAGCCGTTACGGCATCGGCCTCATGCGACCCCGCGGCTGCCGTTGGGCGCTGCGGGGCCGAATCCACGCACGGTGATGGAACGCTCCGTTCCCCGGAGCCGCGTCGGCGATTCCCGGAATGTCGTGGTGGCCGGGCCGGTGTCCGAGATGATCGTAGTGCGAGATATCCCGGCTGCTGGACGATGCGTGCAAAATTAACACGTGCCGTCCCCCGGCGTGAGTACATCTTTGGGTACCGTGCACGGCATCGCGCGCGGAGTTCGGTCGGTGTGCTCCGCGTCGCATTTCGCGGCTATATTGCCGCGGCCTTATCGTGATCCCCCGAACGTTGCAACCAATTCCGAAAGGGAGGTGCCGGTGACGACCCATGTCGAATTCGACTACATATCTACCCATGTGATCACGTACGGCGGCGGGTACGTGGCGTACTACCCGTCGATACAGAAGGCAGCGAGGCTGTACGTTATCTACAACGAATCCACCGATCGCCCCCTGTACGTCGGCACCGCGACGGACGCGAAGGAACGATTCGAATCGCGCATCCGGGGATTGCGCGAATTCGGGTTCAGCGATGGACAGCTGCAGAAAATTTTCATCATGATCGTTCAGATCAAGATCGACAACAAGTTTACTCCGCCCGACAACTTTGGGATGGCCGGAGACAACCCGGCGATTGATGTGGAGCATCTGCTCGTGCGCACCTACACCGAGAAAATCAATAAGGCATCGCGGAACATCGACAAGGCGAGCAAGAAGTTCAAGAACGAGACGGGAGGCAAACTGACGTGGACGCTCACCAACAGCACCGAACTTCAGAACTTCGGCTATCATAAGTACCATCTCGACGCGGGCGCGTCGTTGTGATGTCGGCATGTGAGCGTCGCTCGCCGATCGCATCGATATGCTCGGGCGGATTTTCGCGGGGCGAATCGCCGGCGCCCCGCTCATCGACAACAGCGTATTCGGTATGCAACAACACACGAACTTCGGTGCGGTGTCTGGAGGCGTGCGCCTCGTGCTCCGTCTCGAGGGGCTGATGGTCCTTCTCATCGCTACGTGGTGGTACGCCTCTCATGGTGCCGGATGGGGATGGTTCGCGGCCTTCTTCCTGGCGCCCGACCTCTCCTTCCTCGGCTACCTTGCCGGCGCGCGCGTCGGGGCCGTCGCCTACAACGCGGCGCACTCCTACATCGGCGCGTTGCTCTGTCTTCTGCTCGGCGCCGTCGTACCGATGCCCCTGCTCTCAACGGCCGGGTTGATCTGGTGTGCGCACATCGGGTTCGATCGGGCGCTTGGGTATGGCCTCAAGTACGGTGGCGGATTCGGCCTGACGCATCTCGGACGCATCGGGCGTGGCGATGCACGCCGGCGTGCGTGACGGTGTCGTCGGGTTCCCGTCGTCGCGGTGCCGGCCCGCCGTGATGCTCACGATTGACCGAACCGCCAACGACGGCTCCACCGGCTTTGCCTAGGCCGTCGGCGCGGCACCCTGCTGCTCGCCGGTGACTCCGGTCGGTCCGCGCTCCGACCCTACGATCTCCATCGTGCGATGTCGCGCCCAACGTTTCGGAAGGAGCGGCATCACCATGTGTCCCAGCCACGTGCGGGGCGAGGGCTCGTCGATGCCGTAGCGTTCCGGCTCGTGATCCGGGCAATGATAGGTGCCGAAGATGATGTCCATCAGCGGCGAGAGATTGGCGTAGTTGCCGGCCTCGCGGTCGCGATCGTGGTGCCAGTGATGGATTTCGGGCGAGCCGAGCACCAGGCGCAGCGGCCCGAGCGGCAGGCGTACGTTGGAGTGGATGTAGACCGCCCAGACGCCGCGGAACGTGATGAACCCGGCAAGCGTCTCCAATGGGAACCCGAGAACGAACGCGGGAAGGTTGATCAGGCCGATCGTGTAGATCGAATCGAGCGGGTGCTCGCGATGTGCAGCAAGCCAGTCCAGGTGCTCCGTGCTGTGGTGCACCGCGTGGAATCGCCACAGGAATCCGACACGATGCTGCAGGCGATGTCCCCAGTAGATCAGCAGGTCGCTCAGCAGCACCACCTCGATCGCCTGAAGCCACAACGGTTGGGCGGCCACGGTTTCGCGAAAGCCGTGCGGCATCACCCTGTCGATCCAGTCGCCGAAATGCGAGAGCGCCCACAACACCAGCGAGTTCCAGAGGAGATACTGCCCGAGAAAGAAGCAGAGATCGAGCAGCCAGGCGGGGCGGAGGAATCGCTCCCCCGGTTTCGCGGGGAATACCATTTCCAGCGGACGAAACACCAGTGCCAGCAGCACGAAGCTGAGTCCCGCAGAGAGCAGAAGTGCGGAGAAGTTCATGATTCGGTCCCTCGTGTTCTCCTGTTCGGGTTATCGGTGCGGGGGGCGCGTGCCGGAGGAGTCCGCCGTCCGGTTCCTGAAACGGTTCTCCACTCTCTGGGGCGTGTACCGGATGACGGACGAGTCGATCCTTCGAGGGAGCGACTTCATGATGTATACCACGCGCGACGAATCGGTCTGCGGCTTCGTGAACATCCATCGGCCGGTGCCCGAGTCGCCCAGCAACGCCGGCCGGCGAGCGAGACTCTCCGTGTTCATCTGGGGCGGGGCGGAGGCCGGATTGTGCGTCGCGGCGCTTGGGGCGATCATCGGACCCGAGCGCGACATCATCATTCGTCGGATCGAGTCGGAGGTCGGCGCCACGGCGGGTCGCGACGCCGACGATTGCGGGGCGGACGTCGGCACCCGCGGCTCCGGGATCATCGGGCCCGACTTCGAGCCGGAGAACATGATGCGTCGATGCTCCGCCGTGTCGTCGGTGATGGCGCCCGGATCGACCGGGGTGACCTCCGGTGTGTCCGGCCTTCGGCGTGCCGTTCGTGCAGCGTGGTCCGCCCGGCCTACGCTGCCGTTCACCGATGCGGCGTACGGTCCGCCATCCGGTTCCGTTCCTCGGGGCGGAACCTCGTCCGCGACCGGACGCACGGTTGCGTCGGCCGGTGCGGCCCCCGTCGTGGCCGCCCATGTCGACAGCTCATCGCGATAGAGGATGGTGCCGGCCGCGAGCAGCACGGATGCAGCCACGACGCCGGCCCTGACGAGGGCGTTCGATGAATTCATGCGGTAGCCTCCCGTTGCTGATGCGTGTGACCGATACGTGAGGATGAGCCGAGCGGCTCGAATGCTTCAGGGATGACGCCACGGTGACCGAATGTATCAGCCACGCTGCAAACGTGACGACCCGGGAGGTGAAAAAGGTGCGTGATGATATCGGAGGATGCGCGCTAACCGGATCGGCCTCGGGTTCGTGCCGTGGGTTTATCGCCGCATCAATGAAGGCTGTTGTTCGACATCGCCGAATGGGAGCTCTCGAATCGCAGACTCCGGAAATCGTCTCCGAGCATTGTGCCGGCCGTCGTCCAGGACGATCGCGCAAGCCGCTCTCACCTTCAGTTCCTCCGTGGCCGTATCGCCGCCCGACGTTGCCGGGTTGTACGTGACATACATGTCCAGATGTATCCTCACACTCTCGACTCCACTCCTCTCAATCAGACGGGCCTGGGGGGCATGCCCAAAATATGCCGCCATCGATCCGGCCCCGTTGAGCGATGACGATCGCCCGCGCCGCGCATGCTTCAAATGCCGGAATGCGGGATGTCGATGGCGATGAAGATCAACAGCATGCTCTCCCCGGAGGCACTGCCGGAAATCCCGGTGGGGCCTTTTCCGCTGCCGGCGGCGCAACGGTTCCGTTCCCCATACGGTGCGAGCCCGTGCCTCGCGGCCCGACGTCGGCATGGTGCGGCCGCGCCGAAAAATGGGCGACGACATACCTGACTCGCCGGATTTGGAAGCGAACAATGCGTCGGCACCCGAGATGCCGTCCTGATCGACGTGAAGGATCGATTCCGGGTATCGGCAACCATCCCTTGTCGCTCCGCTCCTGCTCATGACAATGCAACGCAGGGCGGTTCCCTTCGCCTTTTCAGAGGGCTGGGGCTTTGTCCGGCGTTCGTCCTTTCAATCGATGATCCTGTCGCAGATCCCGATTCGTCGGGAATCAATCGGGAGGCGAGCAAAGACCGGGCACGTGGTCATTGCCCGCGTATGCCGCCACAACGGCGCGGTGCGCGATCTCAGGATGACAACCCAGGGTACCTCCGTCTGCCGTTCGCACTTCCCGGCGAGCCACCTATTTGTTCCCCAATAAAATGCCCCGCACCGAATTGCATCGATGCGGGGCCGAGGGAACCACCAGCCAAACGAGAGAGAAGGCATTAGAGAGGCTCACGGTTCGCGCTCAATCGCAGGGATACACCATCCTCTTCACACAAATCCGATTTCATCACATCCGTGTCCTTGGGCCGAGAGCAAGCCGTCGCATTACGGGCGAACGGAGGTTCAGGTCGCTGCATCCTTTCCGTCGAAATTGGGACGAACGGGAAGGAGCATGGCGATCGGAGACGCGACAACCCGGAGTGCCTTTCATCGACGTCCCGTCGTTCTGAACATCAACCCTCGGAACTACCTGCGGAACAAACGTACGATGCGCTGATGAGGCGAACCTGAATTCGCATGGGCGTTGTTGCACAATGCATCCTTCGTCAGTGGCCTTCTCTTCCCAAACACCCCCGATATCAGAGCCGTGACGTTCTTCTCCCTTTTCCAAAGAGTGGGCCGGCCCCGATGAGTACATCGGGGGGGAGGGAGTTCCCATGAAAGCAATGCGCAACCGACAGCCGCGTCCGGCCGAACCCCTCCTGACTTCCCCTTTGGAAAAGGGGAGGGACGCAACCGCCAATTCAACCGCTTGGCAGGATCCTGCGTACTTGGCACGCAATTGTGCAACAACACCATTCGCATGCATGGCATTTCGTGTGTCTCGAAATGAGCGAATAATATTTGCTGGTGGTGGTGATCGCGTCGTGCTGATTCGTGCCGACGCACGCATATGCGATGGATATGCGCGCCGTATCCTCCGGACCCAGGGTGCGTCCGGCGCGATCTGCGCGCGCTTAGTGCGGTCGAACGAATCCGTTGGCGGTCAGGAGGGGGGCTTTTCGTCGAGCAGATACCCGACGCCACGGACCGTGTGAATGAGCGGTACGTCGTGCCCCCGGTCGACGTGTACCCGAAGGTTGTGCACCAGCGCCTCGAGCACGTTCGAGCGCGCGTCGGCGTTCATATCCCAGATGTGCTCCACCAGGGCATCGCGCGTCACGATGCGCCCCTTGTTGATCGCGAGATATTCCAGCAGCGCAAAGACCTTCGATGTCAGGTGCACGGGGCGGCCGGCGCGCACTACCGTTCTGCCGGACAGATCGATCGTCAGGTCGCCGACCTCGATCTGCGCGGCGCGCTGATCCGAACGTCTCCGTGTGAGCGCGCGCACGCGCGCCAGCAGGACATCCAGATCGAACGGTTTGGCAAGATAGTCGTCGGCGCCATGGTCGAGCCCCGCAACGATGTCCTCCGTCGTGCTCAGTGCCGTGAGCATCAGAATCGGCGTGGTGAGCCCCTCCCTGCGAAGCGATCGGCATACTTCGATCCCGGTTACGCCGGGGAGCATCACGTCGAGTATGATCAGGTCATAGTCGGTGCTCCATGCCAGGTCCTCGCCCGTGACGCTGTCGCCGGCGATGTCGACGCTGTAATGATGGGCGGAGAGCCCGCGCCGGACGATGTCGGCAATGCCTGGATCGTCCTCAACGATGAGTACGCGCATGATCGATGAATATTCCCATTGAATTGTATGGACCGATCCTGCCCGGTGTTGGATGCCGGTGTGAATCGGCGGGAACGGGCGGCCGTGCGCCGCTCATGTTCGTCGACATGAACGAGCGTGTCGGCACGCCGTGAATTTCAACGTGGTGCGCCGTGCCCCGGCCGATGCAGCGTGGGCGCACATTTCCTAAACGGGAGCAATTTCTCAATGAACGGTTTGGCCGGCCATTACGTTGGCGCCCATGCGCATCAAGACTCGAGTGGCATTATGCGCGTATGCTGCATGTTCCGGGCAAACGTTGTTCAATGCCCGGAATTACGGCTCCCCGCCTCGCATCGAATCCCTGGCGGTACCCTCTCGGGGGGTACAAGGCTGCAGTCCGTTCGGCGACGCGGCCATTTTTTTCCTCATTCCCTGTCGAGCACGGTTCTGACCTTCGATGCCAGCGCACTCGGCGTGAACGGCTTTTGCAGGAACATCGTTTCGGCCTGAAGAACGCCGTGCCGAATGATCGCGTCGTCGGTGTAACCGGACATGTAGAGCACCTTCATGGCCGGTCGGCGTATGGCGAGACGCTCGGCCAGCACGCGGCCGCCCAGACCCGGCAGGACGACGTCGGTGACGACCAGGTGAATTTCGCCGGCATGGGCTTCGCATATGCTGAGCGCCCCCTCGCCGTCGCCCGCCTCCAGCACCGTGTAGCCGCATGCCTGCAGGATGTAGCGCGAAAGCGCTCGCACGGCGTCCTCATCCTCGACCAGGAGTATTGTTTCGGTCCCCTTCGGCAATGGGAGGTTGACGGGCTTCGGTTTCGGCGCGACGTAGTGTTCATCGGTGCGCGGCAGGTAGATCTTGAACGTGGAGCCGAGCCCGGGCTCGGAGTACACCGAAAGGTATCCGCCGCTTTGCCGCACGATTCCGTAAACAGTCGACAGCCCGAGCCCTGTTCCCTTGCCGGGCCCTTTTGTCGTGAAGAACGGCTCGAAGATGTGCGCGCTGACCTCGGGGGTCATCCCGTGCCCCGTGTCGCTGACGGCGAGCATCACATATTCGCCCGGTTTCGCGGTGAGATTGGTGAGCGCGAACGTCTCATCCAATTCCACGTTGCGTGCCTCGATCGTCAATTGTCCTCCCTCGGGCATTGCGTCGCGCGCGTTGATCGCAAGGTTCAGCAACACCTGCTCCAGTTGTCCGGGGTCGGCCGTCACCCCCGCGAGGTCCGGCGCGAGCACCGTCGTTACCGTGATTCGCTCATCGATGACATGAGCCAACATTTTCTCGATGCCGTTCACGAGATCGGCGAGGTTCAACGTGCGCGGGTTCAGCACCTGCTTGCGGCTGAACGCCAGCAGTTGCTGCGTGAGCGCGGTTGCGCGCTCGCCGGCCTGCACGATGCGCCGTACGAGGGTGGCCGATTCGTCGTCGAG
>CAZJYH010000011.1:0-22185 GCA_964549365.1 uncultured Alphaproteobacteria bacterium | reverse complement strand
CAGCACGGAGCCGATCACCACAACCCGCACGTTCAGATCGCGCAGCAGTATGAAGTCGAGTATCGACACGTCGAGCCTGATTCCTGAATAATTGCCGGGGTTGAGTCCGGTGTCCGTGCACTTCGGCAGGGATGGGTCGCGTGGTCAACCCCGCAACAACAACTCCGAGACTGTCCCCCCCCCTTACGTGTTGTGTCGGAGTTGACTCCGACACCAGGCCGCGCCCGGGAAGGCCGGTCGCGGAGTCAACCCCGCGACAACAACTCCGAGACTGTCCCCCCCCGTCACGTGTTGTGTCGGAGTTGACTCCGACACCAGGCCGCGCCCGGAAAGGCCGGTCGCGGAGTCAACCCCGCGACAACGAACGATGTAGAGGATCTTGCACGCCTCCGGGGTGCTGAAGATGAAGAGCACCGCGCTGTCCGGGGGTATCGCTCCGCTCAACCACCGGCTACAGGCTGCGAACCCTCCGGGTTCCGGGAACCGCCTTCCGACTCCATCTCTCCTCGCTCATCTTTCCCTCCGCATTCCGACTTCTGCGTTCTGCCTTCAAACTTCCCTTCCCCTCACTTCTCACCGTACCGGTCATCGCGCCCGGCGCGGCCCTGCCTGCTCATCAGCTCGGCGACTTCGCTGAGGATGTTCAGACGGCCGCCGTATGTCTTCTGCAGCAGCGTATCGGTGAAGGTCTCCTCCATCGGACCGAACGCGACGGTGCGGAGGTTGAGCAGCAGTGCCCAGTCGAAATACTCGCGTGCGGTCTGCAGATCGTGATGCACCACCAGCACCGTCTTCCCCTCCTGCCGCATCACGCGGAGCAGCTCGACGATGGCGGCCTCGGTTGCGGCGTCGACGCCGACGAACGGCTCATCCATCAGGTACAGCTCGGCATCCTGCGCGATGGCACGAGCGAGGAACACCCGCTGCTGTTGCCCGCCCGAGAGTTGCGAGATCTGACGATCGGCGAAGTCGTGCATGCCCACCTTGCGCAGCGATTCGCGCGCCACCTCGATGTCGGCGGCGCGCGGGCGTCGGAACAGACCGAGATGGCCGTAGCGTCCCATCAGCACCACGTCGAGCGCCGAGGTCGGGAAGTCCCAGTCCACCGTGCTCCGTTGCGGCACGTATCCCACGCGTTTGCGCTCGCGAGCGAGGTCGCCGCCGAACACCTTCACGTAGCCGCTCGACAACGGCACCAACCCCATGATCGCCTTGATCAGCGTGGACTTGCCGGCACCGTTCGGCCCGACGATCCCGATCAGCTTTCCCTCGGGGACCGCGAAGTCGATATCCCACAGCACCGGGCGCCGATTGTAGCTCACCGTGAGGTCGTGCACCTCGAGCGGCGGGAACATCGCGTTCGTCGCCGCCGGAGCCGAGCCCGTCCCCGGTAATGCTTCGCTCATCGCAGGGCCCTCACGATTGTGTTGACATTGGCGGAGACCATGCCGATGTAGGTGCCGTCGGGGGTGCCGGCTGCGCCCATTGCGTCGGAGTAGAGCTGCCCGCCGATCTCGACCTCGTGCCCCTTGGAGCGGACGCCGTTGACCACCGCCTCGATCGATCGCTTCGGAACGCTCGATTCAACGAACACCGCCTTGATCTTCCGCGTCGCGATCATCTCCACCAGCGACGTGATGTCCGCCAGCCCGAACTCGCTGACCGTGCTGATCCCCTGCAGTCCGCGCACCTCGATGTCGTAGGCGCGGCCGAAGTAGCCGAACGCATCGTGCGCGGTGACGAGCACCCGAACGTCGCGCGGAATGGTGGCGATCTCGGCGCGCACCCATGAGTCGAGCGAATCGAGACGTGCCATGTAGGCAACGGCGTTTCGCTCGTATTCCGCCGCGTGCGCGGTGTCGAAGCGCTTCATCTCGTCCGCGATCGTGCGCACGGCGTTTGCCCAGAGCTTGACGTCGAACCAGATATGCGGATCGAAATTCCCCTGAAACTCCGGCGGACGCCGCAGGCGGGCCGTGTCGATCCCGCGCGACACCGGCACCACCGGCTTGGTACGGCCGAGCTTTTCCAGCGCGTCGACCATCTTTCCCTCCAGATGCAGACCGTTGTAGAAGACCACGTCGGCACCGCTCAGGAGGGCCAGATCGCCCTGTGTTGCCTTGTAGAGATGCGGATCGACGCCCGGCCCCATCAGCCCCTTCACCTCCGCATGATCGCCGACAACCCGACGCGTTATGTCCTCGATCATTCCCGTCGTGACCACGATGCGCGTCCTGCCGTCGGCGGCATGGCGCGCGTCGCCGCAACCGCCGAGCACGCCGCCGACGGCCGCCAGCGCCGCAACGACCAGCACGCGCACTGCATCCGCGAAGGACCGGCCACGCGGTCGATGCGTCGTTGTAATGGTCCCGTATCGGGTTCCGTCAATTCTCGTAGTAGACATCAATTGGTATGCTCATTTGCTAACGTGAATGGGAACGATCGAATCATCGCTCGCTCCTCACATCTTCCACCCGACGATCACCAGCCGGCCGGAGCCGAGTTTGAACGGCAGACCGGTCCCCGCATCGAAGGCCTGCCACCTTGCGAATCCGGCGCGCTCGAACAGTTCGCCGAGCTCGCGTACGGTGTAGACGCGGATGGACATCGATTGAACGGACGCCGGCGCCCCATCGCGGATGATGGTCCACTCCGATTCGACCCGCCCGGTTCCGACGTCGTAGCGCCGCTCCTCCAGCGCCGTCAAGTGCCCGAATCGCATCCATCCACGGGCCTGAAACACCCGGAAGAGCGATTCGGCGCATTGGGTCTCGATGAGGAACGCTCCCCCCGGCATCAGCGCCGAGGCGGCCGCGCGCAGGAACTGCTCGTTGCCGGCGTCGTCGAAGTAGCCGAAGCTGCCGAAGTAACAGTAGCCCGCATCATGCTCGGCGGGAAGCCCGAGCGATCGCATGTCGCGCTCGATCCACTCCACCGCAAGCCCACGCTCGGCGGCCAGGCGCCGTCCTTCATCCAGCAGGGTCGGCGTGATGTCGACGGCGGTGACGCGATGGCCGCGCGCCGCGAACTCGAGCGCGTGCCGCCCCTGTCCGCAGGGAACGTCGAGCAGCCGTGCTCCCGGAGCGATTTCCAGGAGCCGCTCCATCAGGTCCGCCTCATTCCGTACCCGCTCGTCGTTGTAATCGGAGTGGATGTCGAACCATTCCGCCGAGGCGAACAATTCGCTCCACCATTCGTTCGGGGCCGCCTGCATTCGATCACCTCCAACCGGTTGTTGAGCCGCGCACACGGGCGCACCCGCGTATCGACGCGTCATTCCTCGAGACATATCAACCGCCGCGCAGCGAGCGCATGTATCTGCGTATGCGCTCGGCGAGCGTGAGACGAGGCCGTCGCTCGGTCGGCGCCTCGATCTCCAGCAAACGGTGCACGATCGCATAGAATGCAGGCGATCCGAACACCGCCTGATGCACGGGATATCCCATCCCGCTCAGCTCGAAGTACATCGCCGCGGCGGCGACGGCGTTCATGGAGTGCACGACGAACCCCGAATGATCGCCGCGGTTCTCCTTCAGCCACCGCACCACCTCCATCCCGGTGTCGTCGCGCGCGCTGTCGACGAACGTCTCACCGCCGAGGTCGTGATCGAGCAGCACGAGATCGTACGAGCGCTCGCCGAGCCGCACGATGCACTCCTCGACCGTTGTCACGGTGACGAGCGTGCACGGCTGCGCTCGCATCCGGGCCGAGAACTCATCGGTCCGGCGGAAGTCGTCGTCGAGAAAGAGCACGTGTTTCATGTCCCACCGCCGATTGTTGCCGCGTTCGAAAGAGTGCGTGAGCGTTGAACCGCGAGCCGGCATGCACGCCCCGGCCATCGGCGGCTCAACCGCGCTTCGGGGCTCCCCCGCGTTTCGCCCCGGCGCCCCCCCGACCGTTGCGTGGAGGGGCTTTCGCAGCCGTTCGTGCGCCGGCCGATCCCGAGGCGCGCCCGTTCCCCGCATGCATGCCGGCCTGCACGAAGACGCTGTTGGCCAGTTTGTCGGAGACAACGAACTCGCGGCCGTCGGCCACAAGCCGCACCGAGGAATCGAACGCAATGCGCTCCACCACCTGCACACGCGCGCCGATCGAAAGCCCCACGGAGGAAGCGTAACGCAGCAGTTCCGGAGCCTCATCGCTCACACGCGCCACCATCGCCGACTCTCCCGGCGTGAGATCGGCGAGCGGACGGAGCGTCTCGGCGGGCATCTCGCCATGCTTGTTGGGGATCGGATCGCCGTGTGGATCGTGCGTCGGGAAACCGAGGAACACCTCGAGGCGATCGATCAACTCGGCGCTGCCGATATGCTCGAGCTGGTCGGCGAGATCGTGCACCTGGTCCCACTCGAAGGCGAGGTGCCTGATCAGGAACACCTCCCACAGCCGATGGCGACGCGTCACGTTGATCGCGAGATCGCGGCCGCCGCGTGTGAGCCTGATCCCCTGGTATTTCCGGTAGCTGAGCAGCCCACCCTCGGCGAGTCGGCGCGCCATCTCCGTGACCGCCGACGAGCTGATCCCGAGTTCCTTCGCCATCGCAGCGTTCGTGGCCTTCCCCTCGCGCTGCTCCAGCCGGTACATCGACCGGAGATAGTCCTCGACGGTCTGGTTAACTTCAATCTTAGGCATACTTAACTTTGAATATAGGCCCACTTGCCGATGAAAGTCAAGCACGCATTGAAGGCGAGGCCGGGGAAGCGGGTTGGCACGAATGTCCGGAGGCCGACCGTGAGGACGGATATGTGAAGGGCGCCGCCCGGATGCGACGCATGGGTCGCGGCCGAACGTCCCTATCTTTGGGGCAATGATCTCCGCGGCATCGATTCCCGCCGGCGCTTCAGCCGAGGCCTCCTTCATCCTCCGCCTTTTGTCGGTCGGAGGAACGCCGGGCGTTTCGGCCGGCGACGCAGCCGGGTTGGACTGGGCCGCGCTTACGGACTTCGCGTTCCGCCACCGCCTGCTGCCGATGGTGCACGCGGGCCTCGACGCGGCCGGGCTCGACGGAGTCCCGAACGTGGTACGCGAAGCGATCCGGGCCGATGCCATGGCCATCTCGCGGAACAACCTGCTGCTCACCGGCGAGCTTGTACGCATCGTTCGAGCGTTCACCGACGAGGGGATCCGGGTGTTGCCGTTCAAGGGAGCCGCGCTGGCGAATCGCTACTACGGCTCGGTTGCGCTCCGATTCTTCACCGACAACGACATCCTGATCCATGAGCACGACGTCCCCCGCGCCTGGCGCCTGCTCGAATCGCTGGGGTATGTGCCGCGCCCGCATCTGACGCCGGCGCAACTGCCGGTGTACCCGCGCTATGAGCACGAGATCGGGATGATGCACCACGAAACGAAGGCGCACGTGGAACTGCACTGGCACCTGCACGATCGCAGCATCGCCTTTCCCCACATGGAGCGGGAGATTTGGTCGCGGCTGCGGAGCGCGGAGTTGTTCGGCACGCCGACGGCCGAGATGCCGCCGGAGGAACTGTTGATTGTGTTGGCCGTCCACGGAACCAAACACGCATGGTCGCAGCTCGGCTGGACGCTCGACATCGCCCGCGTGCTGGCAGAGGAGAAGGGGTTGGATTGGGATCGCGTGATGATGCTCGCCGGCCGGGCTCGCTGCAAACGGTCGTTGCTCCTCGCTCTGCGCCTGGCATCGCGGTTGTTCGATGCTCCGTTGCCGGCGTCGATCGCCGCCGCATGCGCTGCCGATGCGCGCGCGCGGGCGCTCGCCGACGAGGTGCTCCGGATGATATTCGTTGAGAACCGCGACAGCATCGACGGGCGCCCGGCGCAACGATTCTATCTGAGGTCACGCGAACATCTTCGTGACCGCGCGCGCTTTCTGCTCCACTGGGCGTTCACGCCGAACGCACGTGACCGCGTGTTGATCGACTTGCCGGAGTCGCTCTCCTTCCTGTACTATTTCGTCCGGCCGATCGGCTGGGCGCGGCGGGCGATCCTCGGAAAGCGCGAATTCTGAGTCGCTCCTCGGCACGCCGGCGAATCGATGGGGACTCGGGGACGGGGGGATGAACACGACCGTGCCGAGACCCCGCCTCTTCCGGCGGAGCCCCGGCACCACGGTTGCGGGCGTACCCCGACGATCAGAGCGGGATGTTCCCGTGCTTCTTCCAGGGATTACTGTCCTGCTTGTTGCGCAGAAGTTGCAGCGCGTGGATCAGGCGCGGCCGCGTCTCCGCCGGCTCGATGACGTCGTCGATGTAACCACGTTCGGCGGCGAGGTATGGATGTGCGAACTTCTCGCGGTACTCCGCCTCCTTGAGCGCAACGGCCGCTTCCGGATCGCCGGACTCCATGATCTCCTTGCGGAAGAGGATCTCCACCGCTCCTTTGCTCCCCATCACCGCGATCTCGGCCGACGGCCACGCAAAATTGAAATCGCCGCGGATGTGCTTGCTGTTCATGACGTCGTAGGCGCCGCCGTACGCCTTGCGGGTGATGACGGTGACCTTCGGGACGGTAGCTTCGCAGAAGGCATAGAGCAGCTTGGCACCATGCTTGATGATGCCGCGCCACTCCTGATCGGTGCCGGGGAGGAAGCCGGGGACATCCTCGAATACCACGAGCGGAATGTTGAAGCAATCGCAGAAGCGTACGAAGCGCGCCCCCTTCACCGACGCATCGATGTCGAGCACCCCCGCGAGCGACTCCGGCTGATTTGCCACGATCCCGACGGACTCGCCGCCGAGTCGCGCGAAGCCGACGATGATGTTCGAAGCGAAGTCGGCGTGCACTTCGAGGAAGGAGCCCTCGTCGACCACCCGGTTGATCACCTCCTTCATGTCGTACGGCTTGTGCGGACTGTCCGGGATGATCGCGTTCAGCGTGTAGTCGCGCCGATCGGCGGGATCGTCCATGTCGATCTCCGGCGCGGTCTCCCGGTTGTTAAGCGGCATGTAGTCCAGCAGCTTTCTGACGGTCAGCAGCGCGTCCACCTCGTCGTCGGCGGCGAAATGCGCAACACCGGACTTCGAGGCATGGGTCATCGCGCCGCCGAGATCCTCCTGCGTCACGTCCTCGTGCGTCACGGTCTTCACCACGTTCGGACCGGTGACGAACATGTAGCTGGTGTTGCGCGTCATCACGATGAAATCCGTGATCGCCGGCGAGTAGACTGCTCCGCCCGCGCACGGGCCGAGGATGGCGGAGATCTGCGGCACGACGCCGGAGGCGAGCGTGTTGCGCAGGAAGATGTCGGCATAGCCGCCGAGCGACACCACCCCCTCCTGGATGCGCGCTCCGCCCGAATCATTCAGGCCGATCACCGGCACGCCGATGCGGACGGCGAGGTCCATGATCTTGCAGATCTTCTCGGCGTGCGCCTCGGAGAGCGAGCCGCCGAAGACCGTGAAGTCCTGCGAGAAGACGCAAACGGTTCGGCCGTTGATCGTGCCGGTGCCGGTAACGACGCCGTCGCCGAGATAGCGCTGGGCATCCAG
This sequence comes from uncultured Alphaproteobacteria bacterium, assembly GCA_964549365.1. GTDB lineage: Bacteria > Bacteroidota > Ignavibacteria > OLB7 > OLB7 > JAFDZV01. The sequence goes on along the minus strand of CAZJYH010000011.1, from coordinate 14,719 downwards.
CCCGAAGTCGTGCGAGCGGTGCAGAACGAACGCATCGATTTCCATGAAGCTGTCGTCGTCGAGCAGCACCTCCAGCCGTTCGCGTGCGGTGAGCTTCCCCTTCTTGTGCTGATCGGCGATCCGCTTCTCACCGCCGCCGAGTTTCGACCGGCCGCGCAGATTCGCCAGGCGATCCATCGGATCGATGCTCGCGGCCCGACCCGCAACGCCGTTGTTCTCCGCCGCAGCGGCCGCCGGCGCCTCCCCGCGGCCGTTGTTGGCGATCGTCTTCCCGTTCATGTATGTGCTTCCCATGTTATTCGTTCACCTGTCGATGCGTGACGAAGTTACTACGCAGCGCAGATGTTTGCTTCACGTTCTTCGTGCAATGTCGTGAGCAGGCAATGTCGTGAGCAGGCAATGTCGTGAGCAAGCTTTGGCGGCGAAGCGGATGCCGCGAAGTGTACAGGATCTTCCCGGCATTCACCATCCCATAGAAAGCTCACGCAACGGCGCAACGCCGCGAAGCCACCCACGATACAGAGGAACCACTCGTGGCCCGCCGCTGATGGCCCGCCGCTCGCAACTCGTCGAAGATCCCGGATTGCCTGGGCCACCGGCAATCCGGACGAACGTCGTCCACGGCCCAACGTCCGAACACTCCCGCCTGTTACAGCCGGATATTCCGGCCACAACCTGCAACCATCAATCCGACGTCCCGGCGTATCTTCGCAGCGTACGTTCCATCGAAAACGGTGCCCCCTGATCCATGCTCTATACATCCGAATCTCTGGAAGCGGCGATCGAGTACCTCAGCCGTCTTCCCACCATCGGCCGGAAGACGGCCCAACGCATCGCGCTCTACCTGCTGAAGCAGCCGCGCGAGGAGGTGCAGGGCCTTGCCGACTCCTTGATCGGCATGAAGGACCGCACGCATTACTGCTCGGTCTGCCAGAATATCACCGAGACGGACCCCTGCCCGATCTGCCAATCGCCGAAGCGTGACCGCGCCGTGGTGTGCGTCGTGGAGGAGCCGAGCGACGTGCTGGCCGTCGAAAAAACGAACGACTACGTTGGTCTGTACCACGTCCTCGGAGGGGTGATCAACCCGCTCGAAGGGATCGGCCCGGAGGAGTTGAAGGTCCGCGAGCTGCTTCATCGGGTACAGAGCGGGGTCCACGAGGTCATCCTGGCGCTGAATCCGAACGTCGAGGGGGAGATGACCACGCTCTACCTGGCCAAGATGTTGAAGCCCTTCGAGGTGAAAGTAACGAGGATCGCGCGTGGGATTCCGCTCGGCAGCGAGCTGCAGTTCATCGATGAGGCAACGATCTCGCGCGCGCTCGAAGGCCGCGTCACCGTGTAGTATTCCCCCCGGAGCATCCCCTTGGAGATCGATACCGACGTGACGACCAATGACGATTCGACGTTCGACGACAACTCACGACCGGAGCGCCGGCCCGATGACGGCGACTGGTTCGAGGAATGGTTCCGCAGCGACTTCTACCTGAAGCTGTACAGCCATCGCGACCACGAGGAGGCCGAGGCGTGTGTGGATCTGATCCTGCGCTCAGTGTCGTTCCCCGGCGCGGGCACCGACGGCACGAAGATCGCCGCTCTGGATCTGGCCTGCGGCCCGGGACGGCACGCCATCGCGCTTGCGGAGCGGGACGTGATCGTTACCGCCGTGGACCTGTCGCCGACGCTGCTTGCATATGCCCGGGCCGAAGCGGACGCGGCCGGCGTCGACATTCGGTTTCTCCGCTCCGACATGCGCGCAATCGAATTCGCCGGCGAGTTCGATCTGGTCTTGCAGCTCTTCACGAGCTTCGGTTATTTCGAGGATCGTTCCGACGACGCCCTCGTGCTGGAACGCGTTCGGCGAGCGCTGCGCGCCGAGGGATACTACGCGCTCGACCTGATCAACGCGCGCCGTCTCCGCGAGTCGCTCGTGCCGCGAAGCGAGCGCCGGTTCCAGGAGTTGACGATCGTCGAAGAACGGAGCATCGTGGAGGGACGCGTGGAGAAGACGATCACGATTCCGGCCGCCGACGGCACACCGCGCCGGTTCGTGGAGTCCGTTCGCTTGTACGAGCCGGAGGAGATCGAGGGGATGCTCTTCGACAGCGGGTTCTCCCCCGTCCATTGGTTCGGCGACTACGACGGCACTCCCTTCGATCCCGCATCCTCCGAGCGCATGCTTGTCGTCAGCAGAACGGAGACGTGAGGAAGGAACGAAGAGAGAGGGACAAGGAGAGAACAAGTAGGTAGCGCCGAGCCCCGAAGGGGCGGTAGGATATAGCCATGGGCGTGAGCCCTTGGAACGTGCCCCGGCATCGACGAACACCGAGTCCCGAAGGGGCGAAAGGAAACAGCCATAGGCGTGAGCCCTTGGGACGTGGGCCCCGGGATCGACGGGCCTCGCGGCCATCGAGCCCCACAGGGGCGGATGGAAAGAGCGAAGCAAGCCCTTGAACATCGGGCACGATCGACATTGGAGATGCACGAGGATGATCGATAGAGCTTCATACCGGACGAATCCCGAGATGCCGTCGAAGGCGCACGCGCGCGGATTCGGTGGTACATCGGTCGCCGTCATCTCCCTCTCCCTTCTCTCCTCCGTCCTCTTTCTTCGCTGCGGCGTCTTCGACACGCGCGAGCCGGAGAATCCGGTGAACGCGGGATCTCAGTTCGAGGCGCCGACGACGCCGAGCGTCGTGCTGCGCAACCTCGAGAGCGCGCTCGGATCGGCGAACGCGAACGACTATCGACGCTGCTTCAGCGACAGCTCCAGGGGACTTCCGGCCTACGTCTTCTTCCCAAGCACGCAGGGCATCTCCGCCGCACCGACGAAGTTCGCACGATGGGGCATCGATCAGGAGGAGCAGTACATCCGCAACATCTTCGCCGACCTGCAGCAGGGGGGCGTCTGCTCCGTGCAGTTCATGCCGAACGATGTCACCGACGTCCCAATCGCGGACTCGCTCCAGTTCACGGCGACGTATCAGGCGAACTTCCCGCACAAGCGCGAGGGGGCCGAGCGTTCGGCCGAGGGAACGCTCGTGTTGACGTTTCGTCTCTCGAAGCAGAACGAATGGTACATCTCCTCGTGGCGCGACATCGCCGCGTCGGGCAAGACGAGCTGGTCGCTTGTCAAGGCCCGGTTCATCGACCAATGAACGTGAGCCCAGCCGGCGCCCGGATCGATCACACGACGCAGGGGCGTCGGACGGACTGTACGACTCCGGGGCGTGATTCAGCATGTTGAACCTTCCGGGCACATATCGCATCGCTCTCGTCCTGTGCGGCGCTCTCGCGGCGCTGTGCACGGCCGCGTGCGACAATCCGTTCGCGCCGCGTCTGGACCCGTCGTTGCAGTCGATTTCGACGGTGCTCGGCGATCAGCGAACGGTCAACGGCGTGTTCCAGAACATACAGTACGCCTACACGTATCGCGACACGCTGATCTACGGCAACCTTCTCCACCCGGATTTTCAGTTCCGCTACTACAATCCGGACCGCGCCACCGACATGACGTTCACGCGCGACGAGGAAGCCCGGACCACGTACAATCTGTTCAAGGGAGCCGATCAGCTCGATCTGCAGTGGAACGAAATTGTTTCGCAGGACGGCGACTCACTCCTTCTGGACGTATCCCGCGCCTACAGTCTGAAGATCGCCCTGCAGGCCAACGACCTCTTCCGCATCGAGGGTCGCGCAACGCTGCGGCTCGTCCGCAACTCAACGCATGACATATGGCTTATCAGAAGCTGGCGCGACGACTCAAGTTTCTGATCGAGGCATACCGGCAGTACGGTTTCGCCCACGTGCGCGATGTGTTCGGCTGGGCTCTCATCCGCCGGCGGTATGCCCGAAGCCCCGTCGGCTTGATCGATCGCGAGGCCTTGTTGCGGCTCTTCGGATGCGCCGAGGGACCGGAGCGCCTCGTTCAACTCCTTCACCGTTCCGCGCAGCGTCTCTTCCCCGCCGCAACTCCCGCGGGGCGCGAGTCCATCGCCCGCATCATCGCGGACCGACGATCCGCGACCTGCTCGGCCTACAACGCTGAGGAGTATCGACACGCACGCTTTGCCGGGCTTGGGATCTGCATCGATGAGCCGGGTGGCCGCTTCGACTGGCACCGCGACTACGCGAGCGGAGTCGTCTGGCCGTCGGTCGCGTTCAACGCGGTCCGATACATGGAGGGGGGCGGAGCCGACGTGAAGAACGTCTGGGAGCTGAATCGCCTGCATCTGATCGGCTGGCTCGGCGCGGACCTGCTCAGTACGCAGAACCGCGCGGCCGCCGACGCGTTCGTTCGAACGATCGACGACTGGAGGTCGGCCAATCCGATCAACGTGGGCGTCAACTGGGCCATGCCGATGGAGGTTGCCATCCGCGGGTTCTGGCTTCTGATGGGGCATGCGACGTTTCACGGAGCGGCCTCGGCCGATGATGCATGGTGGCTCGATTACGCACGGCTTACCTGGGGACACGCGACGTATCTCGGCGCGAACCTGGAATATTTCTTCAATCTCACCAACCACTATCTCTCCAACTGCTTCGGCCTGGTTGCGCTCGGAGCGTTCTTCGTGGACTCCGATCAGGGGCGCGCCTGGCTGGAGGACGGCGTTCGGCGGATGGAGAGCGGGTTGCGCCATCAGGTGCCGGCCGACGGTGTGCACTACGAGCGGTCGGTCGGGTATCACCGGCTTGTGTTGGAAATGTACCTGATCGCGCTGACCCTTGCGGAGCGCGCCGGGCGCCCGTTCGGTTCCGAGGCGGCCGCACGGGTGGAACGCATGGCGGAGTTCACACGCGACTACATGCCGCCGGCGGGAACGGTGCCGCAATTCGGTGACTCGGACGACGGCGTGATCATGCGCTGCGGGATGGACCAGGAGCTGTACGACCACCGCGACACGCTGGCAATGGCCGCGGTGGTGTTCAACCGAGCGGACTTCGCGGCCGCGGCCGGTGAATACGGCGAGCCGGCGGCGTGGCTGTTCGGCGCCGAGGGAGCGGCGCGATTCGCATCGTTGCACGGCACTGCGCGGCGAACCTCGACGCTCTATCGCGAGGGTGGCTTTGCGATCCTTCGCGGCAATGCGCTGCACGTGATGGCCGACGCCGGCCCCATCGGCCTGCACGGCAACAACGACACGCTGTCCTTCACGGTGCACGGCGCGGGGGGTGCGTTCATCGTCGACCCGGGGACGTACTGCTACACACGCAGCGAGCCGCTCCGCAACGAGCTCCGCTCCACCGGCGCGCACAATGCGCCGATGATCGACGGGGTCGAGATCGCTGCGTTCGACGGGCTGTGGCGAGTGAAGCAGGATCGCACGGCAACGCGGGTAACCGCGTGGGAGGACGGAACGAACGGAGGCGCGGTCGTGTTCGAGGCGGAACACCATGCCTACGCCGGGCTGTCGGGGGGCGGAGTGGTGGTGCGCCGCCGCTTCGAGCTGCACAGCCGATCCGGCGCGACCGACGAGCTTCGCGTGCACGATACGTTCATCGGCTCCGGACGCCACGGGATACGTGTTCGATTCACGATACCACACGGGGTACGCGCCGAGCGCATCGACGAAGGTCGCGTGCTGCTTCGCAGCGAGCAGGGCGAGGTGCTGGAGTTCGAGTGCAGCCGGGCGGTGGAGATACGCCCCGGGTGGTACTCGCCGTCGTACGGCGTGGCGATGCCGGCAACTCTGCTCGACGTCGAAGCCCGGTTCGATATCTCCGACGCGAGCGCGGGATTGGCGTATATTTGCCGTTTGCTTTCGAAATCTTGACGATGTCAGACCCTCAATCCGCCCCATCCTCCGCTCCACGCCGTGGCAACTCCCCGTTGCGACTTGCGACATGGGCGGCCGCCGACAAGGTGTTGCCGCTGATGTACGGTTTTGCCGTGATCCTGATCCCGCTGCGGATGCTCAGCCCTGAGGAGTGGGGCGCGTGGACGAACTTCCAGATGGTGTTCATGGTGATCGTGCTGGTGGGCGACTTCTTCGTGCTGCAGCCGATGGTGAAGGTGGCGGCCGAGGGGAAGGATGATCCCCGGCCGATCATCACCGGCGCGTTCATCCTGTACGCATTGTTCACGGTGGTGCTCGGCTTCTCGGTGATGTTCGGCAATCACGCGCTCGCCTCGGTGTTGAAGTCCGAACACGTTGCGCCGTCGTTCGTTTTGATGGGATGGTTGACGCTTTCGAACGTGGTGCGCACCGTGGCGATACGTGCCCTGCAGATCAGCTACCGTATCGTGGCGATCTTCTACGTGGATCTGGTCTACTTCGCAATTCTGATCGGGCTGATGCTGAAGGGGTACGCCGACGGGTCGTTCACCAGCTCGGTGGAGTTCGTGCACTACAACCTGATCGCGTTCACGGCAAGCTCCGCCTTCGGATTGATCGCGTGCGGCAGGCTGCTGATGCCGCGCCTCAATGGGCTCGGGGCCGCGATACGGCGCCTGCTCGACCTGGGCGTCCATCAGGGGGGCACGGGCATCCTGACGGTGCTGCAGCAGCAGGGCGATCTGGCGATCGTCAGCGGTCTCAAGGGCGGCGTGGCCGCGGGCATCTACAACGCGGCGCGCACATTCTATCGGTTCTTCGACGCGGTGCGCGACGCGGCCCAGCTTCTGCTGGTGCCGGCCACCTCACGCGCGTACTCGCAGGAACGGATCGAGGCCGTCGAAGAGGTGACGGAGCTTGCCACCGCCGCGATCGCCGCGCTGATGATCCCGCTGTCGATCGTGATGATCGCGATCGCCCCGTGGCTTGTGCCGCTGGTGTTGCACAAGCCGGACGCGGTGGACGAGTTCCAGATACTGATGGCGGGCGGCCTGGTGATGCCGTTCGTCATCGTCCCGTCGGCCGTGCTGCTCGGCATCGGCCACACGCGCGATCTGTACCGCTGCACGCTCTACGGAACGACGGTGCTGATCGGCGGAGGCTTCGCCCTTACCTGGTTCATCGGCAGCGAAGGGATGGCCTTCGGTGTGCTGCTCGGCACGACGGTGACGGCGGTGCTCCTCACACGGCGAATGAATCGCTACGTCCCCTTCACGATCGGCTCGGTGCTGCGGCGCTCACGCAGCTTCGGCCCGCTGGTCCGCAAGCGGCTCGCCGATCTCCAGATCCTCTCGCGCAAGGAGGGCCGTCCGTAGCCCGCAATCCCACGTGCGGCCGTCGGCACGGCATCACACCACGCATCCGTTGCCACGCCCGCATCACCGCGCTCGCCGGCGGCGCTCCTCTATCGCACCACCCGCAACGCCCCCACCTCGCTCGCTCCGACACACTCCAACCGGTAGAAGTATGCCCCGGGGATCAACGGCGTGAGATCCAGACGGACATGATGCGCCCCGGCACCCATGATGTCGTCGAGCACCGTTGCAACCAGCGAGCCGCGCGCATCGAACAGCACCAGCCGGACGCGACCGTGCGTTGAAAGCCGGAACGCGAGCGTCGTGGTGTTCCGTGCCGGATTGGGTGCGCACCGAAGGCCCATCATCTCCCGTACACCCGCATCGCCTTGACGGTCTCGAATACCGGAGAGCCCGATCGTGATATATCCGATCTTGACCGCCGAGTCGGCGCCGACGGCGTTTGCCACATTCAACTGCACGGTGTACGAGCCCGCGGCGGAGAATTTCACGACCGGATTTGCGGAGGTCGCCGTGGTGCCCTCGAGATATTGAACGCTGTTCGGTGTAAACGCCCAGCGCCAGGAGTTGGGAACATTCGTGCTGAGATCGCTCATACGAATCACGGTGCCGGTGTCGCCGCTGGTCCGGTCGGCGGCGAAATTCGCGACGGGAGCGGACGAAGGCTCCGCACCGAACGTGGCGGCGAACGCCCCGGCGCCGTGCGTGCCGATCGCAACGAAGCCGTCGACGCCCCGCGCGGCGATCATGTCCACCACAACATTGCCGATCACCTCGGCCCCCTCCTGCGCCCACGTCGGCGCAGCGGCTGAGATGTCGCGCGTTGAATACAGGCCGGTGCTCGTTGCCACAAGGTACACGGTGCCGCCGGCTACGGGGAGAATCTGCGCCCACCGACACGATGGCCCCGCCCCGGTGCCGTCCGGTCTCTGCTCGAGGTTGCCGCCGACATCGCGCCAGGTGCCTCCGCCGTCGGCGGAATAGAAGAGGCTGCGCACCTCGTAGTTGGAGAAGACGACGAGGATACGATCGGCGTTCGCCGGATCGACCGCAATGCACGACACGTACGCGCCGTTCGGGAAGCCCGCGCCGCTGATCTCCCGCACGGCGGACGCATCCCCCGGCGGCGCATGCAGCGCGTCGTCGATCCGGAAGACCTTCCCCTGCGACGAGCCGTAGTACAGCCGCCCGGCGGGCTGGGTCGAGCCGGCGAGTGCGGTCACGCTGCCGCCCGGAAGCGCGGTGGCGGTCATCTCCGCCCAGTTGTTGTTCGCGGGATCGGCCGTCGCGAGGTTGCTGTTGCGCCAGATGCGATTCCCCGCCGCCAGATACATCACGTCGGTGTTCGCGGGATCCAGGATGTAGGGCGTCACGAAGGCACGGTTCCGTGATCCCGGCGGCGTTACGCTTGCGCCGTAGCTCCCGGAGTCGTTCGGATTGATGCGATGGATGTCCCCCTGCTGTTGCGCGTAGTAGACGGTGGAGTCGTTCACGATCGCGCAGAATCCGCCGTCGCCGGCGTAGGTGCCGTAGCCGCCCCAGTACGAACGCCACCGCGTCCGGTCCCCGATGCGGAACCAGCAGCCGTTGTCCTGCATTCCCCCCGCCACCTTCACCGAATCGGAAGCACGCGGCGCGACGGCGATGGTGTAGAACTGCGTCGTGCGGAACCCATTGTCGAGTGAGCGCCACTGCACGGTCTGCGCCTCGGCATCATCGAGCACGCTGAGCCCGCCGTCGTGGCCGCTGTACAGCTTCACGGGGGTCGCGGCTCCGAATGCGATCGCGTGCTGATCGCAGTGATGGTACGGCACCTGCCAGACCGAGGGAGTGTAGCCGCCGATCCATTTCACATTGCCGGGTGTCGCGAATCCGTCCACCGAGCGATAGAGATTGGCGCCGCCGATGAACACGACATTCTCCCTGGCCGGATGAACGGCGATCACCAGGCTGTAGCCGCTCCCGCCCCACGCTCCCACCTCGGATCCCATCGATGCGGCCGTCGGCAGCGAGCCCGATCGATCCTCCCACGTTCCTCCGCCGCCCGTTCCGTCGCCTGACTGATAGTGGTACTTCCAAAGCGACTGGCCGTTTGTCCCGGCGCCCGGCGTGATGCCGTAGAAGTAGACGACGTTCGGGTTCGAGGGCGCGACGCCGATCACGATGCGGCCGAAGTTCGCGGGCCATCCGCTCGGCGTGATCTGTGCCCACGCAACGCCGTCGACCGAGCGCCAGATTCCCCGGACCTGCCCGTCGCCGCTGAGCGTGGCATACACGGCACCGTTCGAGGCGACCGTTACATCGGTGAAGCGGGCGTCACCGCTGCCGAGCGTCCTCGTCCACGTGCCGCCGCCGTCGGTCGAGCGCTGGACGGCCCCCTGGGTCGAGGCGTACACGCGGCTCTCCGACTGGTTGGATGGATCGGTCGCGATGTTCCAGACGTAGTCGAACGGACCGTCCCAGACCTGCGGCGTCCCGCTGCGTGTTGCCGGGAGAATCGTCCAGGTCTCGCCGGAGTCGACGGAGCGATAGATGCCGTCTCCGTGGAAGTAGGCGCCCCCTCCCCCCTGCGGCGATGCTCCCTCCAGCTCGCCGCCGGCGGCGTAGTACCAGACGTTCCGTCTCCCCACGCGTCGGTCCTGTGCGATGCACGACACGGCGTGCAGGGCATCGGGCGGCGTGGTCCTGTGCCATGTGGCGCCCCCGTCGGTCGAACGCCACATTCCGCCCGAGACGCCCCCGGCCAGCACATTGCGCTGATTCGCCGCATCGACGGCCAGGGCCCGGGTCCGCCCGCCGACGTTGTCCGGACCGATCGACCTCCACACGGCGGACATCGGCGCGCGGCCGCGCGCTTTCGCCTCGACGTCGAGGTCCTCCCGCCGTGGCAGGGTTTGCGCAAACGCGAGCTCGCGCCGGACGATATCAGCGGGGACGGTGCCGGACGCCGGATTACGGAGGCGCAGCCGGTTCCAGGCGACGCGAGCGTCCGGATCGTCGTCGACACCATCGAGGCCGCGAGGGCCACGCGGATCGGGCGTCACGGCGCCGGGCGTGAGTGAGAAGATGAGCAGCACGAGCGCAACGGCTCCGAGGCAGGACAATGGCGTACGTAGCTTCATGTCGACACGCGGGAAGGATCCGGACTTGTTCGAGAGCGGGACGCGTCAATATACCGAGGCGCCCACCATCCTCGGCGAGCAACAGGGCGTTGCCGCCCTGAAATTCCCCATCGGGCCGAGCTTAGTCGATGGGGGTTCGCTTGGAAATCTCTAACTTTGCCTTCGATTCGAACATCGCATCGGCACCGCATCGAGACACACGATGCGCGCGCGCCGAAGCACCCGGTTCGGGCCACCGGACTGCACGTCGGTAGCCGACCGCCACGTAGATGCCTACCCTCCAGTTCGGCAACTCAGGCACGTTTTCATTCTCAACATCTATTCGAGGGAGAGAACCATTCCCTATGGCAGACTCAGGAAAGGACGCTCGTCAACGGGCGATCACCAACGCTGTGGACCAGATCGAGAAGCAGTTCGGCAAAGGGGCGATCATGCGCCTGAGCGACTCCGCCGTGGTGCCGGCTGAGGCGATCTCGACAGGCTCGCTTTCGCTCGACGCCGCAATCGGCATCGGCGGCATTCCGCGAGGTCGCATCACGGAGATCTACGGCCCGGAGTCATCCGGCAAGACGACCGTCTGTCTGCACGTCATCGCCGAGGCGCAGAAGCGAGGCGGCGTGGCGGCCTTTGTGGACGCGGAGCATGCGCTCGACATTCAGTACGCGAACCGGCTCGGCGTGGACGTCAACAACCTGCTGTTGGCGCAGCCGGAGTTCGGCGAACAGGCACTGGAGATCGTCGAGACGCTGGTGCGCTCCGGAGCGATCGATGTGATCGTTGTCGATTCGGTGGCCGCGCTGACGCCGCGAGTCGAGATCGAGGGAGAGATGGGCGACGCGCAGATGGGATCGCAGGCACGCTTGATGTCGCAGGCGATGCGCAAGCTGAACGCGGCGATCGGCCGCTCGAACGCCATCGTGATCTTCACCAATCAGCTTCGGAACAAGATCGGCGTGATCTACGGCAACCCGGAGACGACCACCGGCGGCAACGCATTGAAGTTCTACGCGTCGGTGCGCATCGACATTCGCCGCAAGGAAGTCTTGAAGGACGGCCAGGAGATCGTCGGCAATCGTGTGCGTGCGAAGATCGTGAAGAACAAGGTTGCGCCTCCGTTCAAGGAGGTGGAGTTCGACGTAATGTACAATGAGGGCATCTCGAAGATCGGGGATGTGATCGACATCGCCATCGAGAACGGCATCATCCAGAAGAGCGGCTCGTGGTTCACGTTCGGCGACGAACGCGTGCAGGGCCGCGATCAGCTCAAGAAGCTGCTCCAGGACCAGGCCGCCACGTTCTCCGTGCTGGAGGCCGAAGTGCGCGAGCGACTCGGCATCCAGGCTCCGAAGCCGTTGAACGAGAACATGAACGGCAGCGATATCGGCCCGGAATCCGCACCGAAGAGCAAAAGCTCGATGTAGCACGCTCTCGGCGTCAAATCGGCACAATGTGATCGATGCCCGCTCCCGGATGAAGGGGGCGGGCATCGCCCGTATGTGACGGCCGGAACGGGCCGCCCGAGCTGCGGATTGCCATCGTGTAACGTACGCCCGTATCGCGCCGCGAGCGATCATTTCTTGCGTATCTCAATGGGAAATAGCGTATCTTGGCCCCGCTATTCGTGGATAATGATGCGGTTGGTCCGACTTGATCGTGCCGATATACGCGAACTGTTCGGCGCCCCCGCATCCGCTGGTCCGCGGCTGCACTCCCGCAGCAGGTATTCTAAACGCAGATTGTCCACACCACGCAAACCGCTGGCTTCGAGCCCGGTCATAAGCGCCCCATCTCGTTGCGTAACTCGGTTGCGCTCAGCCTTCTTTGATTCGACATGCCCGGCATCGGCTCCTCCCGCCTGATGCGTGACATGTGGCATAGTCTCGATCAGAAATGCCCAGCTTCTCCGACTACGCTCTTTATCCCTCGCCAACAGCTAGAAACGGATCCCATGAGCTCCCAACATCTTCCTACTGATCCCAGCCGTCGCAAGACGCTGAAGGCTCTCGGCCTGGCCTCTGCCGCCTCGGTGGCACTTCCATTGGTCGGCGGCAACGGTCGCGGTCTTGCCGCGGCGACCACTCAGAACGCGGAGAGCGTCCGCATTCCGGTAGGGCGCCCGTTGCGTGTGGGCGTGCTGCTCGCGGGAAAGGGGGGCGGCACGAATGCGGCGTCGCGCTTCGTCGACGGCATGCGGATGCCCATGTCCGCCAACACTAATCGTGTTGAAGATGGGTCGTTGGAGCTGATCCCCGAATACGTGGGTGACGGGGTGAGCAAGGCGGTGGTAACGGCTCGTGGGCTTGTCCGCCGCAACGAGGCCGATATCGTCGTCGGTTTCCTGAGTTCGCGTACGGCCCGGTGGCTGCATTCGATCTTCGCCGACGCGCGCGTGCCGTTCATCGAGGCCAACGCGGGCGAGCGCATATCGGACGTGAATGGGCGATCTCCGTATTTGTTCCACAACTCCCTCGGGTTGTGGCAGGCGGCACATGCGGCGGGCGACTGGTCCGCCGACGCGATCGGGCGCCGGTGCCTCGTGATCACCACGTTCGCGACGTCCGGGTTCGACATGGAACAGGCGTTCAGACATGGGTATGAGACGCGCGGCGGCACGATCGTTGCCACGCACGTTATCGACGCACCCGAACACGGCAGCACGCCGGATGCCGCGGCTCAGGCCGTTGCCGAATCGCGCGCCGATCTTGTCTACATGATCGCTTCCGGCCACGACGCGGGCCGCATCGCCACGGCGCTCAACCGCGCCGGTGTCGGCGGCGTGCCGGTGGTGCGCGCCGAAACAGGCAGCGCCCCCTCGATGATCACACGATCGATCACGGTTCTACCGTGGAGCAGTTCGCTGCCGTCGAGCGAGAACCGCGCGTTCATCGCAGACCATCACAAGGCCCATGGCGTAGGACCGGACGCATTCGCGGTGCTCGGCCACGAGACGGCCTGCTGGATCACCGGTGCTGCACGGGCGGCCGTTGCAGGCAACGGTGACCTTCTGCAGGCGCTCGGCGCGCTGAACTTCGTGGGCCCCCGCGGCCCGGTATGCGTTGACAGGGCCACGCATACGGCGCGCGCGCCCCTGTATTTGCGCGAGCTTCGTGTCGATGATGCAAGTTCCAGGCACGAGATGGTGGCGGCGATCACCGAGATCCGTGCCGAACACCCCGCTATCGCGGCCATTCCGTCGGCGCACGGATGGCTGAACACATTTTTCGGCGCCTAGGTCTCCCGACCGGATAGTTATTCCCTCGTCAGTTCACATTGTTCTCCCGGACATCCGGAGAGGTCGCTAGAGAGCGTTCAATTGGCGGCATGGCCGCAGCATGTCCAACCGTATCATTCACGTAAGGAAAGGAGAAGTTCACATGGCAGAACCGTTTATCGGCCAGATCATCCAGGCCGGTTTCAACTTCGCACCGCGTGGTTACGCCACGTGCGACGGCCAGCTGCTTTCAATTGCTCAGAACACGGCGCTCTTTTCGTTGCTCGGCACCACGTTCGGCGGTGACGGACGCGTCACGTTTGGACTCCCCGATCTTCGTGGCCGCGTCCCCATTCACCAGGGGCAGGGCCCGGGCCTGACCAACCGAACGATGGGCGAGGCTTCGGGATCGGAGACGGTGACTCTGATCTCCAGCCAGATGCCGATGCACAATCACCTGTTCGCGGCAACGAATGTATCGGGCGCACTTCCGACGCCGAACGGAAATTTCCTCGGCGCCACCAGCGACTCGAACGTCGTGTTCTATCGCCCGACGTCCGACGGTTCCACGCTGAATCCGCAGTCGATCGGGCTCGCCGGCGGCAACCAGCCGCACAACAACATGCAGCCGTACCTCGTGATCAATTTCTGCATCGCGTTGCAGGGAATCTTCCCGTCGCGGAACTGATCGCACTCGACTAACCGAAATACTCAACGAAAGATCCAACTGAAGGAGATTCATACATGGCAGAACCATTTATCGGACAGATCATCATGGCGGGGTTCAACTTCGCACCTCGCGGCTATGCAACGTGTGACGGGCAGTTGCTTTCGATCGCACAGAACACGGCGCTCTTCTCGCTCCTCGGCACCACGTTCGGTGGCGACGGCCGCGTGACGTTCGGGCTCCCCGATCTTCGCGGCCGCGTTCCGGTGCATCAGGGGCAGGGCCCGGGCCTTACCCCCCGCACGATGGGTGAGGCTTCGGGGTCGGAGACCGTTACGCTCATCTCGAGCGAGATGCCGATGCACAACCACCTGGTTGCGACATCGAACGTGTCCGGTGGACTTCCCACCCCCAATGGGAACTTCCTCTCCGCCTCCAGCGACACGAACGTGGTGTTCTATCGGCCAACTTCGGACGGCTCCACGTTGAACCCGCAGTCGATCGGGCTCGCCGGCGGTAACCAGCCGCACAACAACATGCAGCCCTACCTCGTGATCAACTTCTGCATC
>CAZJYH010000010.1:18630-22715 GCA_964549365.1 uncultured Alphaproteobacteria bacterium | reverse complement strand
GCCCGAGAGGCTCGCGATCTACTGTTCGGATCAGACGCACTCCTCGGTGATCCGCGGCGCGCGGGTGATGGGGATCGCGCCGGCGTTGATCCGTGTGCTCGCGGCCGACGACAACTACCGCCTGGTCCCCGCAGCGGTGCGCGCGGCGGTGCATGCCGATCGCGCGGCGGGGATCGTGCCGCTGGCGATCGTTGCGAACGCCGGGACCACGAACACCGGCGCGGTGGATCCGCTGGCCGAGCTGGCGGCACTTGCGCGCGAGGAAGGGATGTGGCTGCATGCCGACGGCGCGTACGGGGCCGCCGCCGCGATCGCCGAGCGCGGGCGGGCGGCGCTGCACGGCCTGGAGCTGGTGGACTCCGTGTCGCTCGATCCGCACAAGTGGTTGTTCCAGCCGTTCGAATGCGGCTGTCTTCTGGTGCGGCGCGGCGCGATGCTGCGCGACACGTTCCGCATCGTGCCGGAGTATTTGAAGGACTCCGACTACTCGGAGCAGGAGGTGAACTTCCGCGACTGGGGCGTGCAGCTCACGCGGTCGTTCCGGGCGTTCAAGCTCTGGATGTCGCTCAAGACGTTCGGAGCGGCGGCGTTTCGTTCGGCGGTGACGTGGGGAATCGAGCTGGCGGAGATCGCCGAGCGCATTCTGCGCGAGCGGGAGTGCTGGGAGATCGTCACCCCCGCGCGTCTCGGCGTGATCACGTTTCGCTATCGCCGCTCGGGTCAACGCGACGATGCCTGCGACGCGCTGCAGAGGGAGCTTACCGAGCGCCTGACCGAGAGCGGGCACGCGATGCTCAGCACGACGGGACTGCGCGGACGCACCGTGTTGCGGCTCTGCACGATCAATCCACGCACGTCGGAGGAGGATATCGCGAGCACGATCGCGAAGCTGGAGGAACTGGCCGCATCGGCCGTGGAGTAGAAGGCCGGCGTCACCCCTCCAACCCCGCGAGCACCAACGGCAGCAAATCGTCGGCGAAGGAGTCTGCCGCAGCACGATCCTTCGCGCGGCTCCAGTGCAACACGGCGCCGTAGATGGCCCAGCTTGCGACGGTGGCGCGCATTTCGAGCGCCGCGTCCGCACCATTCATCGGACTCTTTCCGTGCCCCGACCCTTTGCCATGCCCCGCCCCCTTGCCGCTCACCGGCGCATCGGCGGCGGCCCGTTCGCGCAGCCATCCGAGCAGGATCTCCCCGAGCACCTTCTTCGTCTGCGTCTCGGCAAGCGGCTCGAACTGCCCCTCGACGCGCCGGCACCTGCCGCTCACATCGGTCAGGAATCCGCACACCGCAAGCACCAGGCTCCGCACGCCCTTCGGGTTCAACCCGGCATCCTCCGGCAGCTTGCTTTGAAGCTGCGTCATGAACCAGGCGTACATCGTCTGATCCAGCATCGCGTACTTGTCGCGGAAGTGCGCGTAGAATGTGGCGCGGTTCACCGTGGCGCGCTCGGTGATGTCGTTGACGGTGATATCATCGAAGCTCTTCTCGCCGAGAAGTTCGGCGAACGCCTTCACCAACAGCTCACGCGTGCGACGCACGCGCGGGTCGATCCGTTCGGCACTCAACGACATTATCGCGTTCCTGTTGCTTAGTCGACAAATGGTCCGCATTGTCGAGCGTTCTTTCTCAATACCCGGCCCAAGTATACGACATCTGTTGCGTAGTCAACAATCGTCATCTACCAAACAGTTGTGGAGGAAGTAACGTGAACATCGCACTCTGGATTGCACAGATCGCGCTCGCCGCAATCTTTCTGATGGCCGGGAATCTGAAGGCCTTTCAATACGATCAGGCGCTGGCCATGCTCCCATGGGTCAAGGATGTGCCGCATGGGCTGGTGACCTTCATCGGCATCGCGGAACTGCTGGGCGCCGTGGGTCTGCTCCTTCCCTCACTGACGCGCATCCAGCCGCGCCTTACGGTGGTTGCCGCAATGGGCATCATCGTGGTGATGGTGATGGCCGCCGGATTCCACATCATGCGCGGCGAGTATGCGGGGGTGGGGATGAATCTGCTCTTCGCCGCGGTCGCCGGCTTCATCGCGTACGGGCGCACGCGCGTGGCACCGATCGCGCCGCGAACGGCGAGCGCAGCGTAAGGCGCACCAGGCCCGAACCCCACCCGGAACATGAACCGGGGCGGCGCCACATGGCCCGCCCCGGTCCGAACTCCCTCATTTGATCCAACAACCGACCGCCGCGGTTCTACTGCACGGCCGCATCGGAGATGTACAGCCCCTTGTCGACCGTGACGACGTGCAGCCGATCGTCCGGCGCGAACATGACCCGCGCCACGTAGTTCCCCTGCGACGCGAAGCCCTGCAGCGTCAGCTCCGTCTTCTGATCACTTCCGAGCGTGTTCATGCTGTAGGCGTTGGTGCCGTTGACGGCGAAATACCGGTTGCGGCTGTTGAACGCCCAGGCGGCAGGGTTGCGCTGCTGCTCGGTCCAGGTGGCGCCTCGGTCGGTGGATTGATATGCCCTCCCCGTGAACTGCCCGCTGAACCCATCCACAATGCTCGTGCTGCCGTAGAGCGTGCCGTTGCGGTCCTGCACGATCCGCGAGTACGCCTGCGAGATCCCGGTGTACTTCTTCGGAATGCCGTCGGCACCGATGTGATAGAGGTGCCCGTTGGAGAACCCGCGCGTATCGGAGTACGATGTGATCGACATCAACATCTCGCCCCCCTTCAGACGCAGCAACGTGGTCACGCTCGGCGGATCGATGCCGGGCACATAGTCGGTGACCGGCGCCTCGGCCCACGTGACGCCGTCGTCGGTCGAGGTGAACACCGTCCCCGTGTTGACGATGAACATGGCCCCGCTTTCCGAGGTAGCGAACCGCGCGAACTGCCCCGGCTGCGTTCCGAACGAGCGCCAACCGGCGGCCGTCTTCCGGAACAGACCGTTGTCGGCGAGGATCATCAGATTGCCGGCGCGGTCGAAGTCCACGTCGGCGATCTGCTGCACCGGCGCCGTGCCGTCCTGCCGCCACGTGGCGCCGCGGTCGCGCGATATCGCCACGCCTCCGTGCGTGTTGCCGGCGCCGAATCCCACGACGCCCAGGCCGAGCGCGAGGTCGGCCCCACGCATGGCCATGACGCGCGCCTGCGCGAAGTAGACATGCCGCCAGGTGACGCCGCCGTCGGTCGAACGCAGCAGGCTGGTGGGCCGCGCGATCGGGTCGGCGCTGCCGGCGCTCCTGCCGGCGAGCGCGTAGAGCGCGCCGTCGGTCCCCTCCTGGAGATTCACGAAGTACGGGGGGCGGTTGAACGGTGCCAGATCGCTGAAGCTTGCGCCGCCGTCGTGCGAGACCTTCAAGCCGCCGCCGCCGCGAACATAGTAGAAGATGTCACCGTTCGCCGTCGCAAGCAGTTCACCGCCGTAGTTCGCCAGCGGAGCGGGGTAGGTGGTCCACGTTGTCCCGCCGTTGCTCGAGCGGTAGAAGCCGAACGCACCGGACAACAGCATGTCGCCGTTGGGGGCGAACGTGAAGCCGCCGCTGTACTGGAACCCCGGAGGGAGCTTGACCGCGGTCCACGAGACACCCTTGTCGGCCGTGTGATAGACATAGGTCTGCGGCGTGTTGTTGATCATCCGCACGAACGGCTCGCCGGAAGGGGAGAAGGTGAACTCCGCCTGCTCCACGCGTCGGTTGATGGCCAGCGGGCCCGCCGGGTCGATCGGCACGCTCTTGTAGGTTCCGGCCCCCAGATCGTACGTGCGGATCTCCGTGTCGGTGAGCGCATACAGCTCGCCGGAAGGAGCGAGGCCGATGACGGTGTGCTTCGCGTCGCCGTTGATCAGCTGCATCGTGCCGCCGGACGGGTTCATCGAGTAGAGCTTGCCGTCGAGCGCCATCACCACGGTGTTGCTCTGCGTGATCGCGATGCCGGTGACGTCGCCGCCGGCCGTCGGCAGGTCCGTCAGATTTTTCATCGCGACCGTGTTCGGCGCCGGAGGGTTCGAGGTGCCGGGGTCGGTGGTCGGATCACAGGCCGCCAGCGACAGCCCGAGAAGGAGGAGAAGAGGAAGGAAGCGCAACATGCCGTCTGATCCGGTTGATTGAAGTGTCGTTCGTGT
>CAZJYH010000010.1:7945-18620 GCA_964549365.1 uncultured Alphaproteobacteria bacterium | reverse complement strand
GCTGGTGATGAGCGCCGCGCGAACGGTGGGTGGCTGCCCTTCGCTCCGCGGAGCCGGCAGTCCACCACAACGAACATACAGGGCGGACTCGACGGCGGAAAACCGGAGATCGGGATATTCTTACCGGGAGCCGTATTCGCTTTCCGGCTCGACGCACGGGACGGTCTGAACGCGCACGGAACATCCTGAATGTCCACATCGGAGCGCACCGTTCCTCTTGTAGTACCGGCATCGCGCCGGACGGCGCCGTCCTCACGCGCAGCACAACTCCCCAGCGTGTGAGGCCCGGCGCTCGAGGCGCCGCATCGAATGATGACGGACGCTCGTTTACGCTCGACGTGTCGCGCGGCGGATCTCCCCGCCGCGTGCGATGGCCCGCCCCAACGGTCGGCACCGGCGCCGAGCGGCGCAATCATCGACATCATTCCAAGGGAATATCTCATGCACATGACGCCTGCCCGCCTGTTCGCCACGCTCGCCGTGGCGGCCCTGGTCTGTGTGACGGCACTGCTCGCTCCGGCAACGGCCCGGGCCGCCTGCACCACGATCACGATCACGAACAACACGACGTGTACGGTGGACCTCACGTTCACCGACGGCTCCTCCACGTACACCATCACCGGCATCGTCCCCGGCCCGGGAATCTACACGGCTCCGCCGTTCACGCCGACCGGCATCGTCACGGCCTTCGGGAACTTCGTGCCGGGTCCGGGCCCCGGCGCCTGCACCGGGTGCATCACGCTGCGCGTCACGGGATTCTCCACGACCTGCTGCGCAACGCTGTGCCATGCCGGAGCGTGCAAGCTGACGCTCAATCCCATCACCTGCGGCGCGGGCTGCCTGTAGTCGCGCCGTCGACGATCGGAAAGAAGGGGCGGACCAACGCACCCGAACGAAACGCGCAGGGCCGAGGGAAGCATCCCCCGGCCCTGCGCCGTGTTTGATTGTTCCGATCGCGGACAGCCGATCATGCTCCGCTCGGCGGTTCATTCCGGCCGACTTCTCCAAGACTCACGAAAGTGCGGCATCATTGACGGTAGTGAATGCCGCGGGCAATGTCTGCTCATCGAGGAAAAATGTAGGACGTGTAGTGCGTAACCTTCGACCGGCGTCCAAGAGCACGCGGCCAGGAGAATCTGGTATGTTCCGGAGCGAGATTCGGAGGAACAGTTCCTGCTACCATCGCCAAAGCACTTGAGAATAGGATCTCAGGATCGCGGGTATTGAGTATATGCAGGTGCATACACAGCATCGGTGGATATGCCTGCAAACTTCGCCAAAGCTCTTTGAAATTGGTGTTGCCGGTCTTTCGACACTTCACCTTGTGCCGCTTTGCTCAATGCCGCAAACAGTTCATCCGGCACATGCGCCGCGGCCACCGTACGCTTCTCCGCAAGTAACGCAACTGCGTAGAACACAAGGTATCGTTGAGCATCATCAGTGGCAGGCAGCAGTTCACGAACAAAATCCAACACCGCCTGCGCGGAATTCGGCGCGGAAGACAGGGCGTTCACGGTCTTGAAATACTCCTCGCTTCCCAATCTATCCGCCATCGTTCGTGTCATGCCCAGTACCGCATACGCTTCTTCGACGGAACAGTACCCCATGGCCGCCAATATGCGCATAGCATCTATCAAGGGCAGTTGCCATTGCCGGCCAAGGCTCGCAAACGCCTCTATGAGATCACCAACCGAATATTCTTGATTGATGACCGACTCGACAACTGCATGACTGTCCATGTTGCCGTACCGAGCATCGTACCCCTCTTGGAGTAACTCCTCAATCGAATGCCGCATGTTCATCAATGCCTCCTATGACCATATGCAGGCAAACCCCGGATCCAAGTTCGTCAATCCGAACGCCTGATAGTATCTCCGTATGATGCCTTCGACGAAACGAGCCAGATTTACCGCTTCCGGCGATCCGGGAAGTACAGACGGCGAACCCAACCCAACATAGTGGCCGGAGTGGAGATTCACAAGACGCAACATTCCCCCATCGAATCCGATCTCCCCGGCCGCCCAGACGTCCTGGCCACCGGAAAGGGATGTGTGTTTGATCCAACCGAAATCTTCCGCTCCCACCAAAATCTCGCCTCGGAGTGTGATCACGTAGTTCCATACAGGCTTCATGGACG
Organism: uncultured Alphaproteobacteria bacterium; assembly: GCA_964549365.1. GTDB lineage: Bacteria > Bacteroidota > Ignavibacteria > OLB7 > OLB7 > JAFDZV01. Next base: position 16,483 of record CAZJYH010000010.1, on the reverse strand, counting down.
GATCTATGCCCACTGTGTATTATCGGCACGAGTGTGGACATTCGTCCCCGTCATCTGGTTTGAGAAGCTGCGCAGGCTGCCGTAGCGAAGGGGCGGCGTAAGCTCATGCACGCAGGCACCATTGGCGATCATTTGAGCCGGGCAACGCCCCGTACGCGGAGTCCCGCCGAGCCTTGAATGGATGCGTTGAGTATCTATGAAGATGGCCTGCCATGAAGACCAAGTCGGGTCGGGAGCGTCACTAAGGATCTTCGCTCCGAGCACGGCTGCTAGGTCGGGACGTGGGGACGATGCGGCTCCGTCGCTCGCAAGAGCGTGAGCAGCTTGCATATCCGGATCGTTGTGATGCCCAAAGTGTGTAGCACAAAGTTCCCCAAACCGACCAAGCTGGGAACTGTGAAATGCCATTTCTACCTCCCCTTGAATTTTTATGGAATAAAGGATGCAAAGAAACAAACCGTATGCAAATTTTCAAAATCACCTCCTTTGTTTGGAGCGCCGTCAAAGGAGTACCGGGCAGGGTCGACAACACCCGAAATATCGTTGCGCTTGAGTGGTGTGATAGGCCGGCTGGGGCCTGTGACGGGAAAGCTTCCCAGGCCGAATCATTTTTATCCGCGGACGCATCCGGCTCCGTAACTACCCGCAGTGTGCTCACCCAGGATGTGGCAGTGGTCGGTATATCCCGCTGCAGGCGATACTACGTATTCACCTCACCGCCCCTTCTTTCCACCGCTCTTCACCGCGGGCTTCTTCTTCGCCGCAGGCTTTTTCCCAACCGGCTTCTTCGCCGCATTCTTCCGCAACTTCGCCGCGGGCTCGGCGGCCGGATCCCAGAAGTGCGCCCGCATGGCCACCGCCTCCCCCTCGAAGCCGATCCCTTCGGACTCCAGCAGATCGCGCATCAGCGTCGGCGTGGCGAAGTGGTGCTTGCCGCTCAGCTCGCCGTTGCGGTTGACGACCCGATGGCAGGGGATCTCCATGTCGCCGGCGACGCCGTTCAACGCATAGCCTACCATCCTTGCGGAGCTCTTCAGGCCAAGGTAGGCGGCGATCGCGCCGTACGTGGTCACGCGGCCGGCCGGGATGCGCGCCACCACGGCGTATACGCGCCGATAGAAATCCTCGTGATCATTGCCGGTCGTTCGCTTCAATGTTGCCATGTCCGCATCGATGGAGGAATGTTGGGGATGTACGCCGTGGGCCACGCCGTGGAGATCTCCAGCCGGAGCACGGTGAAACGCGTTCGCACGATTCCGGAGAATGCTCCTTCATGAAGAACCGCCGTCATCGAATCGTAACCTTCACCGCCGCCTGCGACGCGCCGGCCTGCGCGCGCACCAGATACGTCCCCGCGGCCAGCGCATGCGCGCGCGGGTCGAGCTCCACGCTGTGATGCCCCGCCGCCTCGTTCGCCTGATGCAGCACCGCCACCTCACGCCCGCGCATGTCGGCAACGGAGATGCGCACGCGCCGCCCCACGGCAAGCTGATAGACGATGGTGGTGGTCCCATTGGTCGGATTCGGATACGCCGCCAGGCCCGCGACGGCAGGAGCGTCGGGTGCGGCCCTTCCGGCACGCATCGGGGCGCCGAGCGGCGCCGTGCTGCACGTCCAGTTCGCCACCCATCCCCACGATGTGGTCGCTGCATTGGATCGGAAGCTGAGTGTGATCGCGCCGCTGCGCGCGGTGATGGTCCCCGGGCTGGAGGTGCCGCTGTACCGTCCAAGGAGCGTGCCCAGTGTGTCGCGGCCGTCGTAGAGCGCAAGCTCGTCGTCGGCGACGCTGAAACTGTAGAACGACAATGTGACCGTATGCGCATCGCGCGGGGCGATGGTCATGGTGTAGCGATCGTTGTTGAAGTAGTCGCCGCCCGGCCCGCCGAGGTCGGCAACGGTACTGCTGCACGGCGCGGCGGCGCAGTTGGTGAACGCATCGCGCAGGACATCCCAGAGCTCGCCGGTCCCGGCATCGTAGCCGAGCGCCCAGATCCCGACGCCCGCCAGGCGCCGCGCGTTGACCATCTCGTACTTCATCCGCAGGCTCTCGGCGTCGTCGTACCAGCACTGCCGCCACGTCGACACCGAATCGACGCGGTAGATGTAGTAGGGGGTGGAGGATTGCGGCTCCCAGCGCCGGCCTCGCTCGGCTGCGCGGATCCTCGCGCTTGCATACAGTACCGCCGTGCCGGAGCCGATGGTGGCCGCGCCGATCGTGCTGTCGGCGGTGGGCCAGTCATAACCGTAGTGGGGAACGCCGAGGCAGAGCTTCTCCGGCGCGATCCCCTCGGCGAGATAGGCGTTGACCGAACGCGTGGCATCGTACGGACTCCAGAGCCTGCCGCTGTTCTTCGGCGCCACAGGCCCGGCGTTCGGCGCGCTGCTCCAGTGGTAATCGTACCCCATGATGATGAACAGATCAACGGAGCCCCGCATCGCCGCGACATCGAAGACGTCGCCCCAGTCCACCGCCGGCAGCGCGATCGAGACCAGCCCGCCGGGTATCTGCGCGTGGAAGCGTTCGCCGAGCTCGCGCATGAACGCCGTCAGGTTGGCGCGCTGTGATGCGGGGACGGCCTCGAAGTCGATGTTGACGCCGTCGCCGTCGCGCAGTCGCACCAAGGCGATCAGGCTGTCGATGAGGCGCGAGCGATTGGCCGCAACGCCGAGCAGCGAGGCGTGATCGCTGAACAACGTGGCGCAGAGATGCACGCGCACGCCGGCCTTCTTCGCCAGCGGCACGAGGTCCGTGGTCTTCCAACTGTGCACGCTCGTGTAGGAGCCGGTGGCGGGATCGACGTCGTAGGCGAAATAACAGATGTCGGAGAGGAGGGAGAAGTCGTACGTCGTGTACGCGGTGCCGGACCAGTACGGATGCCAGCCGAACACGACGCGGCCGTTCAACCGGCAGGTATCGGCCGCGCGCGTCGACGACACGGGGGCATCGTTCGATCGCGCGAGGCCGTTGGCCGCCCCCCCACGTTTCAACGTCGCCTTCGGCGCCGAGCCCGGGAGCCGCGCGGCGTTGACGCTGTCCCACTGCTGCTCCCGTTCCAGATGAAGGCGACCGAACTCCTCGGCCTGCTGTCGCCCGATCGACGCCGATCGCGGATCCTGCGCGCGCGCATGGTCCGACGCGAGGAGAAACAGAACGAGATACAGGGAAATGGCTGTGGTACGAAGGCGCATCGTAATTTGATTGCTGTCTGAACCGGGCAATTCTGAACCGTGCGATCCGTTCGGCGGCAATCTACGACGAAGCCGAACCGGATGCACGCACGCCGGCACGATGATGCGTGCGCCCGGCCTCGACCGAATCGATGCAATCCCATGATCGCACCCGGAGATTACCCCGCGCTTCTCGTCCGCTTCCGCCGCGACGCTTCGGCAACGCCGCGCCGCATCGCGCTTCCCGACACAACCGACGAGCGCACGCTGCACGCGGCGCTGCATCTGCTCGATGAGCGGATCGCCCTGCCGGTGCTGGTGGGCGATCGCGAGCGCATCGAACGGACCGCGGCGGCAGCGGGGCTGAACATCGCGGCCGTGGAGATCGTCGATCCCTCCGGCAGCGATCTCGACGAACGCGCCGATGCGTTCGCGGCGATCCGCGCCGCCAAGGGGATCACGCCGGAGGAAGCACGCAGCGCGATGCTCAACCCGCTCTTCACCGCCGCGATGATGGTGCGCACCGGCGACTGCGCCGGCTGTGTTGCCGGTTCGCTCTCCACCACCGGCGACGTCCTGCGCGCGGCCATCCAGACCATCGGCCTGCAGAAGGGCGTCTCGACGGTCTCCTCGTTCTTCCTCATCGTCTTCCCGGATCGGATCTACGCCTTCGCCGACGGCGCCGTCCTTCCGAATCCTACCAGCGAGCAATTGGCCGACGTGGCGCTCGTCACCGCCGCCAACTACCGCCGACTGGTGGGGGAGGAGCCGCGCGTGGCATTCCTCTCGTTCAGCACGAAAGGGAGCGCCGATGGTCCGGATGTCGCGAAGGTGCGCGCCGCGTTCGCCATCGCGAGCGAACGGGCGCCGGCGGGGCTGCGAATCGACGGCGAGCTGCAGCTCGATGCCGCGATCGTCCCCGACGTCGCAATACGTAAGGCGCCCGGCTCCCCGGTCGAGGGCGCGGCCAACGTCCTTATCTTCCCTGATCTCGACGCGGGAAACATCGCGTACAAACTGGCGCAACGCATGGGCGGCGCGCTGGCGATCGGCCCCATCGTACAGGGCCTTGCCCGACCGATGTTCGATCTCTCCCGCGGCTGCTCCGTCGACGACATCGTGGATGTCGCGGCCATCTGCTCCATCCTGAGCGATAAGCAGTAGCGCCTCGACAACCGCTACACCCTCCTCCGATGCGATCGCAACGCGATACACCCGCGCGTGCTATCAATCTTCCCGCTTCCCTCGTTCTTCATCAGGTTATCAATCGGCACAGACGCCCGGCGCCGTTGTTGTTGGCGCCGTGTAACTGGGCCTACAGGCAGAAATCATGAAACGATACGCACTTCTCTCGCTCAGTCTGCTCATGCTCGGATTCATCGCAACGAGCAGCTCGCTGCGAGCACAGCCGCAGCCACGTTCCTTCGGGTTCGGAATCATCATCGGCGAGCCGACGGGCCTCACGCTCAAGGGCTCACTCTCCGGCAACAACTCGTGGGACGCCGGCATCGGCACCTCCTTCTTCGGTCGTCTCCGCATTCATGCGGACTATCTCTGGGCGGCCAACGTGTTTCATTCACGAACGGCCGGGATGTACTTCGGCCTGGGCGGCGCCATCGCGTTCGGACGAGGACGGGGTGTGTTCTACGCGTCCGACTCGAAGAAGTGGTACTACTACACCGACGAGAACGCCGTTGCCTTCGCCGTCCGCGGATCGGCGGGCATCAACGTGATGTTGACCAGCGCGCCGGTGGAGTTCTTCGGCGAGATCGCTCCGCTCATCGGCCTCGCGCCGACGACCGGTCTCGGATGGGACGTCGCGGTGGGCGTTCGCTACTATCCGTGATCGTGCACCGTCCGCGATGAGCATGGTCGAATTCAGGTGCCGCACGGGTCACCCGTTCGAGATCGCAACGCGGCTCCCCTCAAACTGAAGCGCCCGCTCCGAGATCTCGGAGCGGGCGCTTCAAATTTCAGGAACGATGATCCGCCTGAGCGAATCATCCGCCCGGGCACATCAGGGGTTGGTCTTCGTCTTGAAGCCGTCCTTGTCGCTCGGGCGATCGCCGCCGGTGTTGACGATCTGCTGATCGCTCGCGCCGGTGGAGGTATCGTTCTCAACCGCATTGGTGCCCGATCCATGCTGATCGTGCGTGTCCAGCGTCGTCGTCGAGACCGGGGTGACCGCGTCGGTATGCGGTGCGGTGTTCACGGACGTTCCGATGGACGTCGTTGTCGCAGTCGGGGTTCCACGCTCGGTGCCCGCCGCATTCGCCGTTCCGGCCGAAAGCGGGCGCGCCGGCATCGTCGACAGCTCATTGCTCCGAGAGATCACGGCCGGCGACGCGATGGCATCCGGACGGCTCGTCGGCGTCTGCTGCTCGAGGGCGATCACATCACTCTGGATCGGGGCCCTGCCGACGGCACGAACCGCCGAGGCGAGAGAGGTCGTCTGCAGTATCGTCACACCATACGGAGCCCCCACCGAACCGCTCGACGTGCCATGCGACGCGTCGACCTGCGGAGCTGCCGCGCGCGGGCTCACGGCCGGAGCAACCGCCACGGTCGGCGACGATGATGCAGGCGTATCGGCCGTGGGCGCATCCGACGAAGGCTGATGGATGAAGAACGCCAGCGCCACAACGGCGAGCGAACCACCCAGCCATCCCGTGATATGATTCAGCCAGTTGATCGCAACGCCTCCGGCGGCGATCGGCGCCGGCAGCGGCGCAACCCGGCGACGTTTATCGCGGATCGCCTCCATCAGGCGGGCATCGAAGTCATCAGGGGCCGGAACCATCGGCATCGAGCCGAGCATGTGCGGCACATGTTCGCTGTGCAGCGAGACCATACGGTCAAGCTGGGCATCGAAGTCATCCGGAGCCTTGATCTGGGGAAGTGCCTGAAGCAGTTCCCTGAGTTGTTCGTCGCTGAGACGATTCCTACGAAAGATGCTCATGCAACCTGGGTATCTATCGTTCCTGGTAGACGTTTCGCAGAAGTTTCTGAAGCTGAACGCGTCCGCGGTTGATGCGCGACTTCACGGTCCCGAGCCCGAGTCCGGTGATCTCCGAGATCTCCTCGTAGCTCATCTGCTGAATGTCGCGAAGGATCACAACCTCACGATACGCCGGCGAGATCTGCATCAATGCCTGCTGCACCAGTCGCTGCTTCATTGAGCGATCCACCTGCGTATCCGGCGGCGAGTCGGGGTCCAGAACGTTCCAGCCCTGCCACTCGTCGTCGTTGTCGGTCGAGATCCCCTGAACCATGTACCGGCGCAGGATATACTCCCGCCGCAACTCCGTCTTCGTCAGGTTCGACGCAACCTTGAACAGCCACGTCGCGAACTTGGCGTCACGCGAGTATGCGTTACGGTAATGGTAGAGCCGCAAAAACGTTTCCTGCACGACGTCGTTCGCACGGTCGAGTTCGCCGAGGAACCGATAGACGTAGTTCGTCAACGGGTCCTTGAATCGCCGAACCAGAACCGTGAACGCGTCTTCCTCGCCGAGCTGGAAGCGTCGGATCAGCTCTTCGTCCGAGAGGGGCAATAGTACCTCTGATGCTTGGGATGCCATCTCCAGTTTCTAGCTAGATGTAAAAGCACCTGAGTTAATGGGGAGTCAAAATACGTTTTCTTACCATATGGCGCCAACGCAAACTTGCTTCCCGTCCCGGAGTTCCCATCAAAGACACCCGAGTATGGGGAAGTGTCGCAGAGATGGGGGATTTTATTTGCGGGTTCGGTGCCGTAGATTGCCCGCCCCCAACCATAGGAGCCGAACTCATGGCCGATGATCTCGATACATCAACCCGTACCAAACGTTCACCCTGGAGCATCGCGCTTCGCGAGGCGCGCGCCATCGGCGTTGCCGCCGTGCTGATCGCCGTCGCGTTCAATCTGCTCGCCGCGACCGGCATCGGCTGGAAATACACGCCGCGCGCCAAGAGCAATCAGGACAGCGTCTTCATCCCCGGCGCCGACTCGGCGAGCACGCCGGCCACGACTCCGATCGACACCGCGGGCGCACAGACCATCGACACCGCCGCCACGATCGACACGACCGCCGACGCGGCCGCGAAGGCAAGGGCCGACAGCATCGCCCGCGCGAAGGAAATCGCCGACAGCGTCGCGAAGGCACGGATGGATTCGATCCGCAAGGCGACGGCGGGCGCCAAACCCGCCGACAGCGTGGTTGCGCCCGAGGGCGGCACGCCCAAGCAGGCGTTGATCGCCAAGGCGGCCGGCATGGCGGAGATTCAGACCGACATGGCCAAGGGGCTCTTCGATATGAAGGCCGCGCTGTTCATCGACGCACGCCCTGAGGATCACTACCGCGAGAGCCACATCCCCGGCGCGATGAACTGCTACGCCGAACAGTGGCAATCCAAGATCGGTGAGCTGATCAAGATTCCGAAGGATGTCCTGATCGTCTGCTACTGCGGCGGCGGCGACGAGTGCGAACTGAGCCACGACCTAGCCGATCACCTGCGCGAACTCGGCTACAAGAAGGTGACGGTGTACAAGGGAGGGATCAAGGAATGGACGGCGAAGAAGTACCCGCTCGCCGGCAGCAAGTAGGCGAGACGCGCACTCTTCGACACGCGATCGACATACACATTCAAGAGCAGGCAGGATCATGGAGACAGATACACCGACGATGAAGAGCGCCGCATCGACCGCGTATGCGCCGGCGCCGGAGACCACGAGCCTCGCGGACCATCCGGCGATGCGCACGCTGTCGCTCGCGGCGCGGATGCTGCTGGCGATCGTGTTCCTGATCGCGGGAGCGGAGAAGATCGGCGCATTGAACACCTTCGCGGACTCGATCGCCGCCTACGGCATGCTCCCCTCGGGCGTCGAGAACGTGGTGGCCGTCGTCTTCGTCTGGACCGAGATTGTCGTGGGCGTGCTCCTGTTCGCCGGGGCCGCGATCCGCGGCGCGGCGCTGGTGACCGGCGCGATGCTGGTGGTATTCCTGGTGGCCATCATCTCGGCGATCGCGCGCGGTCTGGAGATCGACTGCGGCTGCTTCGCGGGAAATCCGGAACCGGTCGGGATGAAGAAGGTGCTGGAGGATGCCGGACTGCTCGCCGCCGCGATCTTCCTCGTCTATTTCCCTCGGTCGTACTTCAGCATCGGCGAATATCTTCGCCGTGACCGCCCTGCGCGCTGACGGACAAGGCCGCGCACGCCGCTTTCTTTTTTAACTTCCGCCCCGTCCGCGCGATGCCGGGCCCGGACGCCGTTGCGCGTCGTGGGGCTCCTCCGCACCGACTCAACAGCAACGCGCCCGCGGCAACGCCCAGGTGGCACGGCCCCGGCGCACTCACACGACGATCAACTTCAACACCCTCTATCCCTAT
>CAZJYH010000010.1:0-7935 GCA_964549365.1 uncultured Alphaproteobacteria bacterium | reverse complement strand
AAGGCTTTGGCCGACAAGATCATCGGCTATTCGACGGCAACGAAGGCCGGCGAGAATGTGATGATCGAGTTGTTCGGCATCAACGGTGTGCACCTTGCGCAGGAGATGGCGCGCGCGACGCTCGACGCGGGGGCAGTGCCGTTCGTGGTGATTCGCGACACCGAGACCGAGCGGATCGTGCGCGAGCGCGGCACGCGTGAGCTGTGGGATCGCGTGCGCGACGTGCAGGGCCTGCCGCTGATGAAGGAGATGGATGTCTACATCGGCGTGCGCGCCGGTGAGAACATCTACGAGCTGGCCGGCGTGGGGCGCGATGAGAACAAGGCATATTCGGAGGGCTATCTGCTGCCGGTGCACATGGAGGAGCGTGTGAACAACACGCGCTGGTGCGTGATGCGTTATCCCTCCCCCGCGTTCGCGATGAACGCGAAGATGCCCACCGCCGCCTTCGCCGATTTCTACTATCGCGCCTGCCTGCTGGACTACGCCGATCTGAACGAGCGGATGAAGCCGTTGCATGAGCTGCTGGCCGCCGGCAAGGAGCTGCGGCTGTCGGGCGAGGGAACCGAGATATCCTTCTCGATCGAAGGGCAGACGTGGATCCCGTGCGCCGGCGACGTGAACATCCCGGACGGCGAGATCTTCTCCTCGCCGCATCTGACGTCGGTCAACGGCACGATCACCTATGCGCCGTCGGTGTATGAGGGGAAGCCGTTCGAGTTCATCAAGCTGGTGGTAAAGGACGGCGTCGTGGTGGACTTCGACTCCAGCAACAACAAGGGGCTGGAGGAGATCCTGGACACCGACGAGGGGGCGCGCCGATTCGGCGAGTTCTCGTTCGGCACCAATCCCTACATCGATCAGCCGATGTACGACATCCTGTTCGACGAGAAGATCTGGGGCTCGAACCACCTGACGCTCGGCAAGTGCTACGACATCGCGCCGAACGGCAACACCAGCGCGATCCACTGGGATCTGGTCTGCATCGGCGCCGACGTCTACCTCGACGGCGAGCTGATCCGCAAGGGACGGCAGTTCGTGCATGAGAAGCTGCTTCCACTGAACCCGGACCGGTTCTGAGGGATCGTCATGGCTGCTCTCCGAATCAACATCCATGCGGGCCTTGCATGCGCCGTCGTCATCGTGACGGCGCATGTCGGCTGCGCCCGTGATGCCTCCACCGAGCGCACCGTGCAGGACACGGCCGTTCGGACAATCGATCGTGAACGTGTGCCCGGCCGGGATAGACCGACTGCTGCGTCCGCGCCGGACACTCATCCGGTTGCCGGGGTATACGTGCAACGCCTGTCGGCAGCAGACGGAACGAGCCATACCGTGTCGCTGTCGCTGGCGCCGAACGGCGCGTGCCGTCTGAACGATGCCGCTTCCGGCAATGTACACCGCAGAGCCGGCAGGTGGACCGCAGCGAAGGATCGGGTTACCTGCATCTTTACCGAAAAGGACGGTGCGCCGTTCTCCGACTCGCTGCATCTGGTCCACGGCGGCAACACGCTCGTCATCGACGAGAAGTCGACCGAATGGGGCAGTGCCGGCGTTGGCCTTGCCCTTCACAAGAAGTAAGGGCATGTCACCCGTCGAGATCCTCCAGCAACTGATTCGATTCGACACGACGAATCCGCCCGGAGACGAACGAGACTGCGTGCTCTGGATCGATGGGCTGTTGCGGGGCGCCGGCCTCGCCACGACGATCGTGGGACGCTCCGACGAGCGGCCGAACGTGATCGCTCGGTTGAAGGGGAGCGGCGAGGCCCCCGCGCTGCTGCTGCAGGGACATGTCGACGTGGTCACCACCGCGCATCAATCCTGGACCCGACCACCCTTCGAGGGGATCATCCACGACGGATTCGTCTGGGGCCGGGGCGCGCTCGACATGAAGGGGGGCGTGGCGATGATGCTCTGGGCGCTGCTCGATGCGGCGGCGAACAGCACACGGCCGCGCGGCGACATCGTGTTCGCGGCGATGAGCGACGAGGAGGCCGGCAGCGACTTCGGCGCCCGGTACCTCGTCGAGGAGCATCCGGCACTGTTCGACGGCGTCCGGTACGCGATCGGCGAGTTCGGTGGATTCACGTTCGACGTGGCCGGGCGGCGGTTCTATCCGATCCAGGTGGCCGAGAAGCAGATCTGCCATCTGCGGCTCAGGCTGCACGGCGCCGGGGGGCACGGCTCGCTCCCGATGCGCGGCGGCACGATGGCAACGCTCGGGCGGGTGCTCGGCGCGCTCGACGAACGCCGCCTTCCGGTGCACGTCACGCCCACCGCCCACGCGATGCTCGGCGCGATGGCCGAGGCGCTGCCGTTTCCGATGAGCGCGGTGATGCGCGGTCTTGCGCGGCCGGCGACCATCGATCGACTGCTGAACGCGCTGGGCACGCGCCTCCGATTCTTCGATCCGCTGCTGCACAACACGGTGAACGCCACGGTGGTGCGCGGCGGTGATGCGGTGAACGTGATCCCGTCGGAGATCGAGCTGCTGCTCGACGGTCGCATGCTGCCGGGGGTGAAGCCGGCGCAATTCATCGCGGAGGTACGCGACCTGCTTGCGCGTGCGCTCGGCCGACGCGAGGCCGACGCGCTGGAGATCGAGGTGATCCGGCACGACCCATTCCCGGCCGATACGGACATGGGCCTCTTCGAGACGCTGGCCGACATCCTGCGCGCGGCGGACCCGGAGGGGGTGCCCGTCCCGTTGCTGCTCAGCGGCGTCACCGATGCCCGCTTCTTCGCCCGCCTCGGGATCCAGAACTACGGGTTTCTTCCGATGCCGCTCCCGGCCGGCTTCGACTTCGCCGGCACGATTCACGCCGCCGACGAACGCATCCCCACGGCCGCGGTCGAGTTCGGCGCCCGGGCCGTCCGCGAGCTGCTCCGGCGCTGCTGAGCACGCGAGCCGCTCCCGGCACCAAATGGAAGCGGGACGGTCCCGTTGGAACCATCCCGCTGAATTGCCTCACTGAGTTCTTTGCGAAGGATGATCGGCGCCCTCTACTGCGCGCCCGATTTCGACGACGGATCGTCCGTCACCTTCAACAGCCGTGCGTCCACGATAATGCGTCGCTTGGTGCCGAGCAGATCGGCGTCGCCGGCGGCGTTCAGATCGTCCACGCTGCCGCTCACCGCGCGCCAGCGGATCAGCCCCTGCTGCAGAAGCGAGAGATACTCCTTGCGCGCGCGCGAACGGCGGAAGATCTTGTCGAAATACTCCACCGCGTAATAGGCCCGCAGCCCCGCCAGCTTGAAGTTGTCCAGGCGCTCCCACGAGCGCACCGTCACCTCCTTGCCGGTGGAATCCAGGAACGTGACCGGGGCCTCGCTGTATGCACCGATGATCGGGCGCGGATCGGCGAAGCCGAAGACCGTAAGCTGGCTGTACTCCTTCGGATCGTTCGGCCGCTTCAGCGCGTTGTACGTGATGAAGTCCGGGAAGTACGACACCTCGCACATCCGGATGAAGTCGCCGAGCAGCTTCTCCACCTTGTCGGCGTAGCGCTGATTCTGCGTGAAGGAATTCTGATCGCGATTGACGTCGGCGATGTAGGTCTGCGTTGCCAGGTCGGCCCCCTGACGCCTCCGCAGCTCCACGAGCGAGGTGCGCGTGTTCAGGCGGTAGTAGCCGCTGACGAAGAACGGCACGATGGTGCCGTCGGCCTCGAACGTGTAGACGAACGGAACCGGTGGCAGCGCGATCGGCGGCGGTTCGGGGGGCGGGATCATTTCGATCGGCACCGCGGCGATCGGCGGCGCCTGCGGCACGCTTCCGAACTTGAAGATGCACTCCACGGTGTTGTCGAACGGAATGTCGGCGATCGTGACGGACTTCTCCCCGAAGCCCGGCGCGTTCGCGGTGACCGTGTAGTCCAGATTGCTGACGACGAGGAATTCAGCGGCGTTGCGCCCGGAGTAGACATCCCCCTCGCAGGCCACGCGGTTCAGCTCGCGCTCGCGCACCACCACGTGCCCGGGGATCCGGCGCCCGGTGGTGGTGTCGATGATCTGCACGGCCACCTTGGCATACCCTGAGACGAAGATGTTCGGGCCCCCCTCATAGAGATCGAGACGCCCCTTGCCGCCGGAGCGATCGCTCGTGAAATAGCAGTGATCCTGATCGATGCCGAAGAAGAAGAGCTCGTTGGAGCTCGTGTTGATCTTCGCCCCGAGATTCTTCGGTGCTCCCCAGTTCCCCGATCCATCGCGACGCGATACGAAGATGTCCGCGCCGCCGTATCCCTTCAGCCCGGTGCTGGAGAAGAAGAGCGTGCGGCCGTCGGGCGCAAGGAACGGTGAGAACTCGTTGCCGCTCGTGTTGAGCACCGTCCCCATGTTTGCCGGCGGCTCGAACCCGCCGGACGGGTTGCGGCGCGCCATGTACAGATCCATGCCCCCCTCACCGCCGTCGCGATCGGAGCTGAAGATGATGTAGCTGCCGTCGGGCGCGACGGTCCCCTGCGCGTCCCACGCCAGCGAGTTCACCTCGAAGACCGTTTGCAGCGATGTGATGTCGGCGCCGTCGGGGGAGAGATTCGCGATCTGAATATCCGCGTCGCCGACGCTGTCGGCACGGCCGTGCACGGTCACCAGACCGTAGTGCGAGCCGGAGAGCTTCGCGATGTCGTCGGCGCCCAGCTTGAAGAGCAGGGCGTGACGCATCACCGGAGCGCTGAACGTTCCTTCATCGGTCGGGGAGTTCACGCCGGGCGTCGTCATGGCCGAGGGCGCCCCCCAGGCGTTGCCCTCCTTCGGCGCACGGAACAGGTTGGCCGAGCCGTCGTGGTTGTTCGTGAAGTAGAACCACTTGCCGGTCGGGACGATGTAGGGAGCGTAGTCGTCGGCGTCCGTGTTGAACCCCTCGAGGTTGTGCACCTCGAACTTCGACGTATCGGGCACGCCGTACACCTGCGCGCGCAGCGGCAGCGCGGCAACCAGCAATGCTCCAAGGATCAGGGGGAGACGGTGGAATCGCGTTGGAAGCATGGCAGGCCTAGTCCCCAAGATTGTACATGATGCTGAACGTCCCGAGCATGCCCGTCTGCTTCATCGACTCCGGCGCGCCGAACACATCGGTCATCGGCTTGCTGTAGAACACCTCGGGGTTGAGGACTACCTTGCCGATCCTGAGGATGTATCCAAGGCCGCCGCGCAGATCCATCGTGGTCTTCTGGTAGGTCGGGAAGGAGCGCCCCTTCACCAGCAACTTCTCCGTGGTGCGGGTGTCGCTGTACACGAAGCGCGCGGGGTTGACGATGCGCTGCCTGTAATCGTAGAACCCATCCAGCAGCACGCCGCCGCTTCCGCCGCCGAAGACATAGATGCCGGTTCGGAAGAACTCGACGCCGATCGTCAGGTCGAGCACGGCGGCGCCGAACGTTGCGTCGGCCTGCGCCTCCTCCTTGATCGTCGTGATGGAGTCGTTCTCGCCGCGCACCGGATCGCCCGGCACGCTCGTCAGGAAGCTGCCGGAGCGGGGCTCGTACCGGACACGCGGCGAAATGAAGAACCACGTGTTCAGGTAGAGCATGGACTTCAGGCCGAACGTCACCCCTTTTCCCTTCCCGTTGCCGAACGTCGCGCAGGAGCTGAACCCACCGTCGCCCACCGAGAAGAACCCCTTGTTGTCCCAGCTTCCGTATCCCCCCTCGATGCCGACAAGCAGCGGGATGGGGGGCGGAAGCGGGTAGAGCACGCGGTCGGATTTCGATCCGCCCTGCGCGCAGAGGGCCGTCGGCACCAGCAGCAGCGCGGCCAGCACCGAGAGCAGCATGCGCCGCTCGGCGCACGCGGGCGCATGGGCGAAGAAGCGGGTATCGGTCGATCTCTTCATCTGCATGATCGCTCCTCCTAACGCACGATGAGAAGTTTACGGAAGAGCGACGCACCGTCCGGGGTGCGCACCATGACATAGTAGCTTCCTGCGGCAAGGCCGGCGATGTCGATATCGATCGCCCCCTTGCCGGCCCTGACGGCAACGTCACGCGGGGCCGCAATCTGCGCCCCGTCGCTGCCGTACAGCGTCAAGCGGAGCGTGCCGGCGCCGTCGGACTCCAGCGGGAGCTTCACCGCCGCGCCGCGCACCGGGTTGGGGCTTGCATCTCCCACGCTCACCTTCGCAACCGTGCCGATCGATACCGGCTTGCTGTCGCGGAAGCACGTGCTGTCCAGCTGCACAAGGCCCGCGTTCACGAGCGAGGTCTTCGGGTTGTTGTCCTCGAACAGTCCCTGCGTCAACTCCACCGCCGTGGCGAGCGAATCCCCGCGAAGCACGGTGAACTCCACCTGCGCCAGCTCGCCGCCTCCCGGCAGCCCCTGCCCGGTGGCCGTGATCTCCACCGTCGCATAGCGTGCGCCGTAGCTCACGGGCTTCGTGATCGTGAGCGCCGCGCCGCCGGACTGCACTCCGGGCGCCACCCCCCGCAGATCCAACATCGTCTTGTCCCACCGCAACGAGTACACGATGGTGTTGACCGAATATTCCACGAGCGAACTGTCGGCGTAGATCGGAAGGGTCACGTTCGCCCCCGGCAACCCGATCCGGCTGTCGGAGATGCGAAGGTTGGCACCGGCCCAGGCCGCGCCGGAAAGTCCCGCGCTGGTGGGCACCGAGCCGCAGTCGTTGTAGAACAACCGCATCTCCCCCTCGCGCACCCGAATCTTCTTGGGGTTGAAGCAGATGGTGAGATTCGTCTGCCCGCTCTCCGGAATCAGGATCGGGAACTGCGTCCCCTGCTGCAGATAGAACTCGCTGGTCGGCCGGCCCAGCAGATCCAGGAACTGCGCGCTGTCGAGCAGCGCCGTCCCTTCGCCGGCGTTCGTGACCGTGATGCTCCGGCAGATCGTGCCGCCGACATGCACGGAGTCGAACACGACGTCGTTCAACGTGACCAGGAACGGCGACTGAATCTTGATGCGGAACGGCTCCACCGTCTTGCCGCCGCGGCTCACGATGTCGGTGATCGCCTCGAACGCCTCCTGCAGCGTACGGCAGTCGGAGCCGACCGCCTCGAATCCCTGGCCTCCGGTTCCGTCGACGAGCTGCTTGAGATAGGTGCGACCGGTCGGGTTGTCGATGTCGAGCGCGATCGTGAAGACCCGGATGCCGGCCTGGTTGGCCCTGGCAATCACGGTCGTGATCGGGTTGGTGGTCGCGTCGTTCCCCGAGGGGATGCCGTCGGTCAACAGCACGATCACGCGGTTCTTCAACGAACTCTTCGCGACCACATCGACCATATGCAACAGGCCGGCACCCGTCGGCGTGCCGTCGCCGGTCGTGACGGCGGTGATCGTGTTCTGCGCCGCGGTGCGCTGCGCGTCGGTGATCGCCGTCAGCGGGAAGATGTCCTCGATGAGCGGGCGCGGAGAGAACTGATACGTGGTGTAGGTGGAGATCGCCAGCTGATCCTGAATGCCGACTTCGGGCAGATACAGCACCGTGCGACCGATGAAGTTCTTTGCCTGCGTCTTCGCCTCCTCGATGCGCGTGCTGGTGATGCCGTTGCAGTTCATCGTGGCCTTCATGCTTCCGGACACATCGATCAGGATGCCGAAGGCGATCGAGCTGCGCGTGTTGCTGGTCACCAGCAGGGTATCACGCAACGTGCCGCGCTGCTTGCTGCTGAGGCAGATCTGGATGTCGCGTTGATCCTGCGGCGCGATGATGAACGGAACCGCCGGCGGATTCGTGATCGTGTACCCGAGCGTCCCCACCAGCCAGTTGATCGCGTCGACGATGAGCGGCGCGTTGCCGACGTTCGAGAGCGTCAGCGTGGTGCAGCGGATCGAGTCGCATGGGATCTGCTCGTCGTTGACGGGATTGAACCCGGTCTTGCTGATGCGGAGCACCGCGCCGGTGCCGATCAGATCGGTAACGCCGGTGAAGCCCAGCTGCAGCTGCGTGTTGCAGCCGACCGGGAGGTCCACCTG
>CAZJYH010000009.1:0-23044 GCA_964549365.1 uncultured Alphaproteobacteria bacterium | reverse complement strand
AGCTCACCATCGACACCGTGTTCCGACGCGCGGGCTTCGACGTGATTCGCACCAACCGCGACGGCACGGTGCCCATAACATCGTCCGGCCCGGACCTGGCCTGGAGCGTCACGGAATTGCACGACGCAATGGTGACCTACTGGAGCCGCTACTCCACGGCGCCGCAGTGGGCGCTCTGGACGCTGTTCGCGGGCGTGTCCGATCAGGGGCTGGGCGGGATCATGTTCGACGTGGCCGCGGGATCGCCGCAGCGGCGCGGTTGCGCGATCTTTACCGACTCCTTCATCAGCCAGCCGCCCGCCGGCGATCCGGCGCCGACCGCCTGGGTCGAGCGCATGCGGTTCTGGGCCGCATGCCACGAGATGGGGCACGCGTTCAACCTGGCGCACTCCTTCCAGAAGGCGGATGTCCCGGGGCAGTTCGGAGCGTCATGGATTCCGCTGGTCAGCACCGTTACGTCGCACAGCTTCATGAACTATCCGCAGTATTTCGTGGGCGGCGCCGCGGCATATTTCCACACCTTCTCCTATCGATTCGATGACGATGAGCTTCTGTTCATGCGCCACGCTCCGGAGCGCTTCGTGCAGATGGGCGCGTTGGCGTTTGGTGTCAACCACGGATTTCAGAACGTGGCACCCTCGCCGGAGCCCGCGCTGCGCATGGAGTTGCGGGTTGATCGTGCGGTGCCGACATATGAGTTTCTGGAGCCCGTGATCGTGGAACTCCGCCTGACGAACGTGACCGACGAGCCGATTCTCGTTGACGAGAATATCCTGAAGGATACGCACCATCTTACGCTGCTGATCGCGCGCCGGGGAGAGGCGGCGCACGTATGGCGTCCGTACACGGCGGGCTGCTTCAAGCCGACGCGCCGTGTGCTTGCGCCGGGAGAATCGATGGCCGAGTCGTTTTTCATATCCGCCGATACGGTCGGTTGGGCCATCACGGAGCCCGGCTTCTACACGGTACAGGCCGGCCTGCCGGATGGCGAGGAATACGTTGTCTCCAATGAACTCCGGATTCGTGTTGCGCCCGCGCGCGGCTACGATGACGAGTACTTCGCCCAGGACCTGTGGGCCGACAACGTGGCGCGCGCGCTGGCGTTCGACGGCAGCCGCGTGATGGCCGAAGCGAACGCGCTGCTCCACGATGCCGTCAAGCGCTTCGCCGAGCGCCGCCTGGCCGTACATGCCGCTGTTGCGCTGGCGATGCCGATGCGTCGCGACGGTCGTGTGCTTGCCTTCGACGGCGACGAACGGCGGTTCGATGTGGTGAAGGCCGATACGAAGCAGGCCATCCGACTGCTCACGGGCGCCCTGCTGAAGGATCCGACCGCCGCAGCCGAAACGCTTGGGTTTATCGACTACCGGTATTACATGGGCGAGCTTGTTGCGCTGCTCAAGGATGCGGGGCAGGAACGTCGGGCGACCGAGGCGCTGGCGACGTTGAAGAAAACGGTGGGCTCCGCGCCGACTCCGGGGGCCAAGCGCTGACGGGGGCCAGGCGCCGACGGGGGCCAGGCGCCGACGGGGGCCAGGCGCCGACGGGGGCCAAGCGCCGACGGGGGCCAGGCGCCGACGGGGGCCAGGCGCCGACGGGCGACTCCGGTGAATTCGCGGCGCGCACATAGATCGGGGTGGGCGGTGTTTTGCTGCTCACCCCGATGTATCGAACAATCGTGAAGTCGCCATTGAAATTCTGATTTGAAATTAGAAGTGGAATGAAACTCAGGCCCATGCACATCTCCTACTCCGAGAGGCGAGATCGGGCTGGAAGCCTTGCAGTTGCTGGGGTTGGGGGGAGGTGGGTGACAAGGGGGTAACAGTTGCCGCTTGGTCGGCAAAGTCTGAAGCGACCGATGTACGCCGCGCCACCGCAGCAGACTCTGTTAACATTTGCTGACTGTACTGATGTAATCATCCAACCGGTTGGACAGTGAGTAACTCACATGGCCGGAACGCATTCATCTGTGTTGTATGTTCGCACCACCCCTCCCTTCGTCCTTCTACGACTAGCGTTATTGATGCGCACGTTTGGTGCTGTGTCCCTCATGTTATTGGACTGCAGGAGCCGGAATGAGACCAACGTTTGAAGTAGCGATAGCGACGCCGTTGGCGACCTACCGTATCGTGCGTGAGCTCCTCCACGAACCCGCACTGTATCCCGTTGAACAGCACTGCCGCGAGCATGGGGTGCGGTTCCGGTGCCGACGCTTGACGACGAACGGTCGGAACGCGCACGTGGTATGGATTATCGGCGACGATGCTTTCCAGTTGCCGGGCACGATACCGCCGGCGGCGGAAGCCGAACGGTTGCTGCGGGCATATGCGGCGGAAGCGGAACACCTGTACATCTATGTATTGGACCACGAACACGCGGCAGCCGTACATGCGCCCCTGCGCGCGATTGACCGCGACGTCGTGGAACGTCTCAGTCGGGTCGCGCAGCAGATCGGAGGTCGTCGATGTACGATGCGGACCGGTGTGCATGGCACGGAGGAGTTGGCGCGTCTGGTGCGGCGGGATCTCCGCGACGCTCTCGAGCCGTTATGTACGCCGCCGGAACGCCAGGCGTCTTCAGTCGGTCCGTATACAGCACATGAGGAAGCGGTTGCATCGCACTGTGTGGGGTACATCCGCGTATCGGGCCATTTCGAGAAACTCGACGCCTGGCTTGCTCGTGCCCCCCAGGCTGCCGTCCTGACCGGACAACCTGGCGTCGGGAAAAGCTCTCTTCTTGCCAACTGGAGCGAAGAGCTTCGACAGCGGGATCGAGATATGATTGCGATCCGACATTTCGTGGAAGTCGACGGTCCCTCCCCCGGACACGCTGCGGTGCTGCGGCATGTGCTTTCGGTGCTCCGCGAGCGCGGTGTGTGCTCCGGACCGATCCCTTCCGCCGTTCCGGCATTGGAGGCGATGTTCCGCGAGCAGATTGCCGGTATACGGGATCTTCGTGTGCTGCTCATCATCGATGGACTCGACCAACTCTGCCGATCGAGTCAAGAGTTGCATTGGCTGCCTCGACAAACGTCGGGTTTGCTGAGGCTGATTGTGTCGGCCGCGCCGGGTCGTGCGTGCGATCGCGCGCGCGCGCGCGGCTGGCACCATATCGAGAGTGATCCTCCGCCGGATGAAGTGCGCAGGCGCATCATCGAACGTTTCGTGCTGTATAGGGATGTCGGCATATCGAGCGCGGTGGCGCATCGCATCGCGGCGGTGTCGCGCAACGATACCGTTGCGGGATTGCGCGGCCGCATGGCGGCAGCCGAGGAGGCCGCTTCATCAGCGGACCAGGCCGCGGTGGTAGAGGCACTTCTTGCGCCGTCGCCCGAGGCGGCCATCCGTTATGTATTGGCGCGATGGAGCTCACCCGATGTAGCTGGCCTGTTGCGGCTTCTGTGGGGTGCCCGTCGCGGACTCTCGGAGCGGGAATTGCAACTGTTGCTCGATGTGTCCCCCGACCGGTGCGCGGCGCTTCTTCATCGCATCAGATATCTGCTTGCGCCTCACGACGACCTGATTGCGTTCGCCCACCCGTCGGTCCGCATCGAGGTGGGGCGGCGTCTTGTGCGCAATGCAGCCGCTGCGCGAAGGATTCACGTGCGGCTTGCGACGTATTTCGCTACGTATCCGGCATGTAGCCGGCGTGCCGAGGAGGAGCCGTGGCAGTGGGTGCAGGCGAAGGCATGGACGGAACTGCGCGCCTGTATCGAGGAGCCGGACATGTTCCTGGCGCTGACAGCCGATGGGCGTGAGTACGAATTGCTCGAGTACTGGAAGGTGGTGGCCGACACCGCGACGATGGCGAACGCGTATCGCGCGACGGCGGACCGCATCATTGCCGCAACGAAGCTCTCGGCCGGGAACGTTGTGCCGATCGTTGCCATGCTGGAACGCCTTGCGGCGTTTACCAGTTCGTGCGGGCTCTACGCACAATCCGAGCTGTTCCTGGAACAGGTGCTGGCGCTTCGATTGCAGTATCTACCGGGCGATCGCGTCGGCCTGGCCGGGGTGCAAGCTGCGCTCGGGGAAACGCTGCGCCGCGCCGGACGATTACGTGGCGCGGTAGAGTTGCTGGAGGAAGCACGGGGCATGTTGTGCGATGTTGCGGATGCCCAGATATCGTTGCATGCTCAGGTTGCAAACGATCTCGGCCTGGCCCTGCGTGAGGCGGGGGACAACCGTGCGCTGGAATACTTCCGTGAGGCGGTTCGTAGCAAAGTTGCGCTACTCGGGAACGATCATCCCTCAACCGCGGAAACGCTGAACGACATGGCATTGGTGTATCACGATCGCGGGGACATCCGGGCGGCGATCGAACTGTATCAGGAAGCGCTCGAAATCCAGCAGCGGCACACCGGCGAAGATCATCCTGCTGTCGCAACCTATCTCAACAATCTTGCCGGCGCCCGCCGTGTCGTCAAGCGCCCCGCGGGTTGTGGCGTTGGGCACCTTGCCACTGCGCTTACGTTGTACCGGCAGGCTTTGGAGATTCGTGAGCGGCTGCTGGGAGCCGACCACCCGCATACGTTGCTGACACTTACGAATCTGGCGTCGCTTCACTACGAGCGGTGTGAACACGGCGACGCCCGTGCTGCGTGCAGCGTTCTGCGGATGCATCTTGCCGGCACCGTGAACGACGATCATCCACACACGCTTGCCATCAACGTCAACCTCGCGCAGCTTCTTCAGTTGTTCAACGAGATCGATGAGGCCTACGATCTGCTGATGCGTACGTTGGGTGCCTGCACGCGCACGTTGGGTCTGTATCACCGTACCACGGCCGTCTGCCTGAACAACTTGGCCCGCCTGCTCCGGCGGGCGGAGCGATATGTGGAGGCCGAACACTACTATGTACAGGCCGTCGACGTATGGCGCGCAGTGGCCGGCCCGGCCGATCCGCAGGTGGCCACCGCGTTGTTCCATCGTGCCTTCGTTCTCCGCAGGCTCGGTTGCGGCCGCGATGCTATCCCCATATGCGCCGAGGCACTGACCATCCAGGAGGCAACGTTGGTGCTCACGGACCCGCGAACGTGCTCCACCCTCCATCTTCTCGGCGTGTTGCAGGAGGAATGCGGTCTTTCGGACGAAGCGCGCCGCACGTTCCAACGGTATCTGGAGCGCGCTGCAGATGCCAATGATGATACCCTTCGCGACGTGCGCACACGCCTTACCCGACTGGAGCGAACGCGACGGCGCAGGAAATAGCACAACGGTGCCGTGTATTCCTGCAACGACATGAGTGTTGCAGGAATACACGGGTTTGTACTGTGCGCCATGTCGGTTTCAGGGTGTTCCCGGCGGCGTTTCGCGCTCCACATGAAACGTGCGGTGAATGGTGTTGAGATCGACTCCGCCGACCAGCTGTGGTACGGGATTTTCCTGATTATCCATCAGGCGCAGCCGGAGATGGTAGATGTGAGTTGCGCCGGGAGGGGGTTGCGGGAGTCCCGTAATGCAATAAGGCTCCCAACTATTCAGCAGGGCCTGTGCAAGCACGGCGCCCGCGCCGTCGGTCAGCTCGACCTCGACGCTATACCCGCTTCCGGGCTCGCCGAACATCGTGAAGAAGTCGAGAATAACCTGGTCGTGTACATACGGTCCGTAGTCCTGTGGATCGACCGGAGCATTGCAGGAGAGGATCGGGCGCCCGCGGTCGATGCCTGGTTCGCCGGTGCGTGTGTTGTAGTAGAAGTTGCGAATACTGAATGTTTCTTCCTCAGTGCTGCCTTTCAGGCTTTCCTCCCACGAACGGGAGAGATAGGCACGCAGGGTGTGCGGGCCTTCCGAGAGGCTGCCGAGTTTGACGATTGCGTTGTCCGTGTACAGTTTTTGCTCGCGATCGTTGTCGATGATCAGGTAGATGTGCTGACCGCCGCCCCTTCCATCGTCTGGGGCGAGAGCACACGGAGGAGTGCCGCCGGTAAACACTTCGGAGCCGATCCCGAACCCCGTTACCGACGCTGCGAAATTGAAGCTGCCGTCCGGCGTGGTGATGACCGCATCCGGCCCGGGAGAAGTGACGGCGATGGACGCATCGGCAACTCGACTGGAGTTGCCAGCGGGATTGAACGTAATACTGCCTGACATGGAAGCCTCCTCGAGAACTGATGGATTAGGAATAGTTGGCGTATTCATCGCATCGAGATGCGATCCCGCAAACTGAAATGGTGGGGCGCATAGGAGATCGGCGCCGCGCGATCCGTACGAGGCGATTCTTGGTTGCTGTGTGGAAGGCAGGCGACGTCGGATCTCGGCGATCAGATCCTCGTATCCGCGGGGCAGCTCGATCTCGCCACGACGAAATTCGCATACCACCTCGTACAACACCGGTGTGAACGCGCCGTCGCCGGCAATCTGGTTATCAGCGCACGCGCCGATGTCGAGCACGGCAGCCCTATGACATCCGCGGGGGACGGCCTGATGAGGCCAGGTATGGACGTGCACGGCAACCGGATGCGCGGCGGTGTGCGTTGCGTCGAAGGAAGACACTCCGGTACGTTTGGCGCCGAGGTCGAAGTCCAGTAATTTCGCTCGCGGCACAATATCCTGTATATCCTGAAACGCGGCGAAGGCGGGGTCCAACTGCGTCATGTCGCCGCTGTAACAGCAGTCGGATACGACAATCACATCAGTCTGCTCGCTGAACTGCGCCAGCAGCGCACGGATGTCGTTGTCGAGCAGGATGCCGTCGTACAGAACCCATCCCTCATCCAGATTGCCGTCGCCCTCCTCCCCCGGCGGAATTTGTGTGCCATGGCCGGAGAACGTCCACAGGAACGTTCCTCTACCTGAAAGGTATTCTGCTGCCTGCTCCACTTCATGGATCACGCGGCTGCACGTCGCCTCTTCATCGCGCAGAACAACCGGTTCGCAGGGTCCCCCCCCGGTGCGTGCGATATCGGCCATCAGATCGGCATCGGCGTGGCATTGCCGCAATGTTCCGCGTTCGTCTCCACCGAAATAGTGCCGACCTACCCTGTTGATGCCTATGTGCAATGAACAACTGCGGAGCATGATACCTCTGTCGTCAAAGATGAATGCCATGAGCGGCGCCGCGAAGATACCCGGCCGCCGCCCCGGCATGAACTCAACTTGGTGAGAAACGATTGTGGTCCATTAGGTATTCATTACGTACACGAACGCGATGCCCTGCGGGCAGGTACGGTGGCTGAAGTCGTGGGCGATCGCGGAAGAAGTTCACATTGACATGGCTCGACGCACACGACTCGATGATTCCCTTGCGCGGCTACGGGCGAGCCTGCGCGGCGCCCGGGACGACGGTACCCGCCTGCAGCGGTATCTCGCATTCCTCCGCGCGCCGGGCACGGCGTCGACGAACGTGCAGTTGTCCGAGGCCAATACGGCACTCCTGCTGAAGAAGCTCACCGCCTATCCGCTTGCCGCCGCTGAGCTGCATCTGTTGCGAGCGCGTATACGTGCCGAAGCCGGCAGCTACGACACTGCCCTCGTGGACTTGGTTGATGCCCACCGATACTGCGAGGACAATGTGTCGGTGGGAGCCGCGCATCTGTTGATTCGGCTTGCGCGCCAGTACGATGAGATGTGCCGGCCGAACGATGCGATCGACGCCTACCGCAAGGCGGTGCATAGGTGTGATATGTCGACGCCCGCGCCGGGTACTGCGGACGAGCGGAATGGGGAAGAGGAGCGGGAAGAATGGCTGCTGTTGCGCGCCGACGCATACGCCGGGGAGGGGGATTGCTGGCTTGTGCTGCAATCCGTGCGTGAGGCGCTCGAGGCTCATCAGAAAGCCTTGGCGTTGCGGGAGGTGACCGGACGTACCGATCTGGTGGCCGTGTCGCTTGCGGCGCTTGCGCGCGTGCATCTCGAGATCGGCGATAGCCGGAAGGCGCAGGAGTACCTAGCGCGCAGCCTGGACGCCGCACGCGCATGCGAACATTGCGGCGCGATGGCCGGCGCGGTGGCACAAGTCCATGAGCAACTGGCGGAGGTGCACCTTGCACTGCGCCGACCCGACGATGCTCGCAAGTGCCTCTGGCGTGCCAGTATTTTGTATGATGACTTGAACGATAATTCCGGCATTGCCCGCACTCACATCATCGCGGGCAGGATATGCGAAAGCGAGTCGCAGATAACCCAGGCGAAGAAGGAGTACGCGAAGGCATACGACATCTTGGACCGATACGGCATACGTCGCCTGGTGCCCGCCGCGCTGCTTGCAGCGGGTAGCGTGCACCGCCGGCATGCACCGGCAGGCCAGGCACGATTCCTTCTGCTCGATGCGCTGCGTGAGGCCACGGCCATGCACGACAGGCGAATGCAGCGCCGCGTGCACATGGAGCTGTCGGAAACGTATTGCCTGATGGAGCGCTGGCCCGAAGCGTTGGAGCATTTTCAACAGGCCACGGCCATCGCCCGCGAGCTGAGCGATGAACAACACCGCCGTGTGCTTGCACATCTTCAGGCGGAGTTCGATGCGGCAGAGGCCGCGCATACCCGCGAGCGTTTGCAGGCCGCAAGGCGTGAAGCGGCCCGGAACCATCAGGAATTGAAGGTCTCTGCACTCCAACTGAGCGAGCACACGCAGGTTTTGCGAAAGATGGCCACCGCATTGGATGGAGCGTTGAAACACCTGGACGACCGCCGACCGGAGCGGGCACGTGAGCGGCTGGCAGCCATGCAGGGCGAAGTGCGGAATGCCCTGAACGCGCGCGAGGAATACTGGCAGCAGCTTCACAAACGCGTGACCCCTCTCGACGAAGACTTCATGTCATGCCTGAAGGAAAAGCACAAAACGCTGACGAAGGCGGAACTGGAAATCTGTGCACTTGTGCGCCTGGGCTTTTCAGCCGATGAGATCGCCAGCGCGCGTAGCGGAGGCCGCGCCACCATATACACGCACAGGCGAAACATCAGCAGGAAACTCAGCCTGAAGTCCTCGAACGATCTCGAGGATTATCTGCGCGCGATCCGTACCTAACGATTACCTAATCGTCCATACCACCACTCCCGTACGTTGCCATCGCAAACGGGCGCTGTCCGTCGAGCGGCAGGTGCGTTGCTGCCGGAGTACGATGCAATCCCCAACCGAATTGCCAGCGGCGGGCACAACACCCGTGCGCACAACCCGGGAACCGTGCTGTGTTCATGTGCCGCGGCCTGTATTGCCGGCCGCGGCACGCACGGTGCCAGGGAACAACACTCGACGCGAACACCATGAGCGGATCACCCGATAACCGGCACGGTACCCGCACCGCAGGACGCGACGAAGGGCAACAGCCGCCCCGCCGTTCGGTGCACGACCTCGTTATCCGCGCACGCCGGTTCGCCGCCGATGTCGCCCTGGACGATGCGACGTTCGTGCACGCGTTCCTCGCCGTGCTGAACGAGGGCGCCGACATTCGAGGGCGGGGGCTTCTCCCCGGGCGCGATCTATCGAATCTCATACGACCGATCCCCTCGGCAAGCCTGCTGGCGCACTGCCTGTACGCGGCGAACGCGCGGTGGCTCTACACCGAGGCGACGACCGCAGTCATTGTCGGACGGCGGACACGAGCCTCGGAGCATCGCGAGTGTGTCCTTCTGCGTGCCGGCACGGCGATGTGCGGCGGGGTACTGATCGCTCCCGATGTCGTCCTTACGGCAGCTCACAGTGCCTGCGCCGACCGCGAATCGTACGTGATGTTCGGGCCGGTGCCGGCACGTCCGGAACGCGTGATCCGCGCGGCGCGTGTGGTGGTGCATCCGGCATATGACCGTATGACACACGCCAACGATCTCGCGCTGGTTGTGCTCGCCGAAGCGGTCCATGATGTGCCGTATGCCCGGATTGCGCCAGCAGAGGCGGTTGAACGGGCGCGCGCGATACGCACTGTTGGATATGCACCGGCCGACACGCTCGACCCAGCCCGGAGCATTAAGGAAAGTGGAGCGAAGTGCACCCTACACGTGCCGGTGGCGTCGGCCGGATGCGCTGCCGACGATGAGCAGCACACATTCCGGTGCCATCGTGGCGCCGAACTGGTGGCGGGTAAACCGGCGCTGGCAAGCGACGGCTGCCGCGGCGACGCCGGCAGCCCCTGCTACGTGCGCGTCGGCAATCGCTGGTGTTTGGCCGGTATCGCGTCCAGGCCGATTCCGGGATATCAGTTTCCGTGCGGCGACGGAGGTATCTACGTGCGTGTGGATATGCATGAAGCATGGATACGATCGGTTGCCGAAAGATGCGGATGAATGCGGAGCGGCATGAGGATGCCTCATGCAATACAGACGATCGTTGACGGAGTTGAACTCAAGTACCCAACCCTATCAAGTACCATGTTCGGGCAATTGCGCTCAACCAGGCCGGCTCGGTTCATTCCGAGGAGGAAACCACTCATAAGCGGGTTTCGTGCGCGGCTTCGTGCGTGGCGGTTCGTGCGTGCGAACGAACCGGTGGCCGCGTTCATGAAGCATCAGCTCGGCATGCTGTATGAATGGAAGCCGACGAGCGAATACCCACCGAACATCATTGTTGATATCGATGATGACGGCAACATCGTTGAGCGTCCGAATCCCTTGGCAAACGATACGCCCCATACGCGGCTGTTCAACGATCGCGCCGGCGTGGGATTCGATAATACCGGTGATTCGCTTGTTCACGTACTGCGGGCGGTGAACCGTGCCCGCGCGCGCACTCTGGTGCGGGAGTTCCAGAACGCACAGGAGGAATTTCTTCGTCTGAATGCGCGGCTGCTGGATATCGTGGATCAGGAGGAAGACGGGAAGGAGGCCATGGTGCGGGGGATAGGTGACGGGAGCGTCGGCATTGAGCCGACCCGTCAGGTGCTTCGATTCCCTCGGTATGGTGTGCTTGTTGCAATCGGAATCGTGTTGGCGCTTCTGGCAGAAGCATATCAGTTTGCTTTCTGCTACTGGAGCCTTACAGGGATTAATCCGAGAAGCCTGGGCCGTCAGTTCGTCGGCAATCCGGTCGGTGTTATCGGTGGAGCGGGTTTTGCGCTCGCCACATCGCTCGTGCTGTTCATCATCTTCTTCAAGCTTGTCCAGTTGATCGACCGCACCGTCAGCGATCTTGTTGCGCAATACGCCGCGTTGCGTTCGGCGACAAACGACAACACACCCATCATGGCAACGCTACGCGTGTTGCTGCGGCGGAAAGGGCCGTTGATTGTATCCAGATCGGTGGCTATAGCTGCGTTGGTGGCGCTGGTTCTGACACTCTCATTTTCGGTAGGTGCGTTGCGCGATCAGCAACGCTCCATGCGACTGGAAGCAGGAGCATCGGCCCAGGTGTACCAGTCTGCCGCTGAGGTGTATCCGCCTGCGGCCGAGGGCCGAACGGATCTCTCGTTCGTATTTACGCTGCTCACGTTTGCGGTCCCGCTGGCCGCGGCGTTGCTTCATCATTATCACCTGGAACCCTATTTCGCTGCACGGCGGGAACTCCGCCATCGTATCGAAATCAGTAACAGACGGCGCATGCGGCTTGCGGAGCAATTGCGTCTTATCGACGCCGAACGACACCTGCTGGAGGAGAAACAGGGAGTGCTGCGCGTTCGCATGAGTGAGCTGGAGAACGAGGAGATCGAGGCGGAGCGCATGCTGCGTCAGGAGTTGGAGTACGCGCGCGCCGAAATCGTCGACCATGTGCATCGGATGATTGCAGCCCTGCATCGCGTTCGCCTGGAGTATGAACGCGAAGCGCGCCGCCGAAAGAAGGAGGCGCTTGTCGGAATAAAGATGCTTCCGAGGCGGACCTCCGGCTGACACCCGATTGCCGTGGGTGGGAACAACGGCAACCTAGAATCGAGGAGGGAATCATGACATATGGACTGACACTTGTCGGCGCCCATCGAGGCGGGCGCGCATTGGTGAACGCGATAACGCCCCAGGCGCTGCAACCGTACGGAGTCATCGTGCGAGTTGCCGATCCCAAGCCGGGGCGTGCAGAGTCGCTGGGCCGGGAAATTGAACGGCGCTTCGCGCGGCAGGCCGAGCCGCTCGCCATCAGCGGACTTGAGGCGCTCCGGTCCGCGTCCGACGCGGAATCGGTTGCTGTTGCGGTTGACACACTTGACAGCACCACCGAAATGATTCATGCCAGAAGCAGGGAACAGACGATGCACTTCGGGATCCTTGGAATCATCCCCACGAACATCGAGTTCAGGACGGGTTTCCAGGGAACGCTGCAGCCCGGCAATGCCGTGGGAACCGCCGCCAGCGCATTGCTGCTGGAGACGCTTTCGGCGATGTCGAGGGAGAGTGGGGCGTCTCAACTGGCCGAAGATCAGCTTGGTGCGAATGTGCTGGCAAGCCAGCGTGAGCTGGTTGCCCTTCGGACGGCGGAGCACTTGAATGCCCATGACCGTGATCCGTGGGATCTGCCGGGCACATGGATGTCGATGGTGATGGGAGGGCAACTGATTCCGGTGATGCCGATCGAGGGCGACGCGGACGACCGGCACGCTCACAGGAAGGAACGCGCGCTGGAGGTTGTTTCGCACATGCCCGATCGGGTATTACAGGATGGGGGTGCATACGGCCGGCGTGCCACCGTGGCCGTTGTGGTGAGGGCTCCGGAGAAGGCCATCCACTTCTACACTGTTGCGAGGCGGCGGCACAGGATGAGCCTGGACACGGCATTCGAATTCAAGCTGCCGAGACCGGAGCAGATGATCGCGACACGGCCGGCAATATTTACCGATTAACATGATGAGGTGTGTACATGACTACGGCCGTTCAACTTCCACGGCGAATCGCTGCAATCGTGCTTCTGTTTGTCACGCTTCTTGGAGGGTGCACGGAGGCGCCGAGAAATCTCCATCTCATCATCGACGACTCGAATGACGTTGCCGCTTTCGGGCATGAGGCTCTGCAGGAATGGATAGACCGGTGCGACCTGCAGGATAGTGCGTGCTTCTGTATCTGGGAGGTATCACCGGACTGTGACACGCCCACCTGCATGATGTCGATCGGGGTTCCGGCGGATTGGGGCGACGACGTGATGGACCGGCAGGAACAGTATATCAGCAACCTGTACCGGTATATCCGAAGCTTCCCGAACGCGGAGCCGGCATCGTTTGGACTGAAGGTTGCCGGATCGGTCTCGCCCGCTGATACAAGGGATGTGATCCTGGAACACCGCAAAGGGAGCCGGCCGGTACTCCCGGATGAGATGATTCGAATGGTTGGAGCTCCGCTGAACGTTACTGTAGTTCTTGACCGCAGCAGTTCGATGCGTTGCCAGCCGGATTCGCTGGGAGTCTGTATCGCCTATGACTGGTGGTATCCAAATGCGGCATCGCGCCCGGGATCTACATTCCGTGTGATCCTTGTCGGAAGGAGAGACGGTGACGCACGCGAGACATGTTATCAGCATGTGAGCGAGTCGGCGTCATCAGGAGAGGCGTATGCGCGGTGTGCTGCTGCGCGGGGCATGCTCGCACGTATGGCTCGATGCGGTGATGACTGCTCTGCTATCCTTGACGCCGTGAACGTGGCGGCTCGGAGGCTTCGCGAGGAGAATGGGATAAAGGTTCTGATACTCCTGTCCGATCTCCGTGAACGAAATCAGCAGTACGATTTCGAGGATACGCCGCTGCCGAAGCCTGAAAAATTCTGTGCATGGTTGCGATCCCGTTCGCTCATGCCCAAGCTTCCTGATGTTGAGGTTGTTGTTGCCGGGAGCTATGATGGGCCATCGGAGAAAACACGCTCGCGGAGTAGCACGGATGTTGACAGGCTTCAGGCAATCTGGGCTGCGATGTTCAAGGAAATGGGGATAACCAAGGAGATGGTGTTCCACGAACGACTTCTGGACAAATACTTGAACGACATCGTTGACTGACTATTTCGACAAGGGGCATTCCGATGATCACGCTTCGCATTGCGGAAGCTGGAATTGTTGCCGACGGACGGTACCGGATGCACATATCATTGGAGGATGATGGGCGTACATGGAATGCGCCTGTTGATTTCAACTTCGACTGGTCACCGCAGGATCGCGAGGATATCCGCTGGTATCTGGAGGACTACCCGGGGTATTTATCGGATCCCGCACCCCGTATCGCGGAGCGCATCGAAATGCGGATGGCCGAATTGGGCGGCAATCTGTTTACTGCGTTGTTTCTCCGCTGTGAGGGTGCTCGCCATATGTGGCACAGTGTACGCGATCTGCTGGACAACGTGCGGATCGAGATCGTCGCGGGTGTCGGAAGTGCTTCGTTACTGCCGTGGGAGTTGTTGCGTGATCCCCAACGTGGAACGTGGCTGGTGCTGGCAGCGCGCGCGTTCGTTCGATCGACAGAGCACTATGGTGGAGCTGCAAATATCTCGGTTGAAGGTCCGGTGCGCATTCTTATGGTCATATGCCGTCCGGGTGGTGCTCAGGATGTCCCGTTCCGGTCTGTTGGAGGACAGCTTGTCAAAATGTTGAGCGAACCTGCACCGATCCCGTTTGAGTTGAGCGTTCTGCGGCCTCCGACGTTCGAGCGGTTGTGCGAAGTGCTTAAAGGGGCTAAGGAGCAAGGGCGTTCGTATCACATTGTTCACTTCGATGGTCATGGCGGTTACCATCGTTATGAATCTGGTGTTGGATACGGCTACCTCGTGTTCGAAGGGACGAGTTCCACGGCGGACGAGCCGAATCAACGAGCAATAGACACACGTGCGCCGATGCCGTATCCGACGCGGCGGGTGACGGGCAGAGCAATCGGCGAGGTGCTTGCCGATGCGGGGGTACCGCTGCTGGTGCTGAATGCGTGCCGCTCGGCACATGCGGAGGCGCCGTCCGCGCCGGAACAGATGGGAGCAGGGGGTGCGGCTCGGAGGGTAAACGCCGGTTCACGTACCGCACGTGCCTTCAGCTCGTTGGCACAGGACGTGATATCGGCGGGAGTAGCCGGTGTCGTGGCGATGCGGTACAACGTGTATGTCGTTACCGCGGCGCAGTTCGTTGCGAATCTCTACACGGCGTTGGCAGGAGGAGAATCACTCGCCGACGCAGTAACAGCAGCGCGTCGGGATCTCGTTGGGCGGCCGCAGCGCGAGATCGCCTATCATGAATGTGATCTGCAGGATTGGCAAGTTCCTGTGTTGTTCGAGGCGGCTCCCGTTGCGTTCGCATCACGATCAATGGGAGAGCCATTGGAACAGCGCAGTGGCGCGCGCACGACGCGTGCAATTCTTCCTCCTGATCTTCCTCCGGCACCGGACCACGGCTTCATCGGTCGCGACGAAACGATCTTGGCATTGGATCGCGCTTTCGACGTACACAATGTCGTACTGCTGCATGCATATGCGGGGAGTGGAAAAACGTCGGTCGCTGCCGAATTCGCACGATGGTATCGAGCGACCGGCGGCATAGGTGGACGCGTACTGTTCACCTCCTTCGAGCGCTATACACCGCTCGCTCGCCTGCTTGCAACCATGGAGGAAACCCTCAGCGACGTGTTTCGAGCAAACGGGATCGAGTGGCTCGCGTACTCCCACGCCGTGCGGCGCGCGGAGGCGATTCGTCTGCTCAGGGAAATTCCGGTTCTCTGGATCTGGGACAATGTGGAGTCGATTACCTGGCACGGCGTCGGGTTGTCCCCGTTGTTGAACGATGCCGAGCAGCGGGAGCTTCTCGAATTCCTTCGTGAAGCATCGGCTACCTCTGGGGCCGCAAACAACGGAACGCGATTCCTGTTGACTTCCCGACGTGACGAGTGGGAGTGGCTGGGTGATCTTGCAAAGCGGATTGCGATACCACCCATGCCGTTCCCCGACACTGTTCGCCTTGCGTGTGCGCTTGCAGCGCAGCGTGGGAAGAACCTGAACGATCTGGATAACTGGCGGCCCCTGCTCCGGTTCATGGGCGGTAGCCCTTTGACAGTCATCGTGCTCGTCGCTCAGGCGCTGCGAGACGGCCTCACAACGAAAGGAGCGTTCGAGCGGTTCGTTGCGCAACTGCGCTCGGGCGAGGCGGCCTTCCACGACGATGAACGTGAAGGACGTCGGCGCTCGCTGGGCGCAGCGCTGGCCTACGGATTCGACCACGCGTTTACAGCCGAGGAGCGCAAATACCTGGTACTGCTCTACCTGTTTCAGGGAGTTGTCGACGTGCAGGCCTTGAGCTGTATGATCGATTACCTCAGTGGCGGGCACGTGCCCGATCTCTCTGCGATCGACGCCTCATCCCTGACTGCGCTGCTCGATCGTGCCGTCGATGTAGGCACGTTGGGCAAACGTGACGACGGGATGTATACAATCCATCCCGCGGTGCCCTGGTTTTTCAGGCAAGCATTTGACACCCTGTATCCGGATTCCCTGGGCGACTCGGATGCCGGCCCGCGTTCGTGCGTCGTGCAGGCCTACATCGACGCCATGGTTGCCGTTGGGGCGCGATGGGTTTGTCGTTATCGAAGAGGTTCCGCGACGGCGATATCAATGCTGCGTTACGAGGAAGACAACCTTGTGCATGCATACGGTCTGGCGCGTGATTGTGGCTGGCATCGACGCATGATCGGCGCGGCGGGATGTCTGCAAGTCCTGTACGATCACTGTGGACGTTGGGCCGAGTTTGAGCTATTGCTTCGGAATGTGGTAACGGAATTCAACGATCTCGAAACAGGCGAGCCGTTGCCGGGGAAGGAGGCGGAGTGGGGCGCCGTGAAGGGATTCCAGGCGTGGCTTGCGCTGCTGAAGCGGGACGCAGACCAGGTTCTACGCTTGAGGAGCAGTCTTGCGGAACATGCACAACAACGCGCCGCTCCCTTTATCTCCCTGCCGCTGGAAAGCTTGATGCCGGAGCAACGTAATGCTCTCCTTGCCTGGGGCGACGCGTTGCATCAGTTGGGCGTTGCACAGCTCATGTGTAACCGTTCGGAGTGCGCTTCCTCCTTCAGCAGCGCGTTCGCCGTGCTCGATCGATTCAGCGATCAGCCGAGGGGCCATGCGACTGCATACTTGCTCGGGGTGGCATACAGGAGGGTTGACGCATTGCGGGATCTGGACGAGTCGGAACGCTGGTTCCGGCGCGCGCTCCAGGTATGCGACAAGCGCGACGAATTTACACCGGCCAAGTGCTGGGGCGAGTTGGGCGGTGTGGCGTATGAGCGCGTGCGCGAAGGGATTGAAGCCGGGATGCCGCAGGATGAATTGATGCGGCATCGCCGCATTGCCGAGAAATGCTACAGCGAGGCATTGTGTCTGTTACCGCCTGCCATTGCCGACGGCCGGTCGGTGGTCGACACCGATTGTGCATCGTATCACTTCGAGCTTGGCCGGCTGTACTACGAGATGAACGATTTCGAGGAAGCACTGCGCCATTGCCGTGACTGCCTCCGTTTCGATGAGTCCACGCTCGATTCCTACCTGGTGGCGCAGGCTCAGGCTGTGGCTGCGCAGTGCCTGGCCGAACGGAACTGCTTTGTCGAAGCGTGCGAGTATGTACGTGCGGCACTGAACAGACTCGCTGAGTTCGGTGACCAGGTGCAAAAGGAACGGGAGGAGTTGCTCGCGCTGAGTGCATTGATGGGATGTTAAATCGTGGGCAGTGCCGCGTGCGTGCAAACATGCTGTAGTGGAGTGCTCAACGCACGATGCTCTGAGCGATGACAATATCCAATGCCCGCACGTTTGCTGAGGGGAACTACTATTCGTGAGCATTGCCATGACCACGCTGCGCATTGCCGAAACCGATGGAGCCGTTGCCGATGGGTTGTATCACATGACGATCTCGCTCGAGATGGATGGTGTGCAATCACACGGCGCGGCAACGACCTTCGCGTTTCAATGGACATCACAGGACCGCGAAGACATCCGGTGGTACCTGGAGGACTACCCGGAGTATCAATCCGATCCGGCACCCGTGATAGCCGCTCGCATCAAGCTGCGCATGGAACAACTGGGCAGCAATCTATTTGCGGCACTATTCTATCAGAACGAAGAGACACGCCGCATCTGGCATGACGTATGCGATCGGCTAGTTAACATGCGGGTCGAAATCATCGCCGGCGCCGGACGTGCATCGTTGCTGCCGTGGGAACTGCTACGCGAACCGGATCGCGGAAACTGGCTGATGCTTGAGACACGTGCGTTTATTCGCTCCGCACAACAACGCGGCGGTATCGGGGCCGTAACCATCTCACTCGAAGGGCCGTTACGTGTTCTGCTGGTAATCTGTCGCCCACATGGAGCCAACGATGTCCCTTTCCGGTCCGTTGGAGGCCGACTGGACAAAGTACTGAGCGTATCGGCTCGTGAGCGGCTCGAACTGAATGTGCTGCGACCTCCGACGTTCGACCGACTACGCGAGGTGCTCATGGAGTCGATGGAAGAGGGGCGGCCCTATCATATCGTTCATTTCGATGGACATGGGGTCTACGAGTCCTATGAGCCCGGCCATGGGCGATGCTCGTTGTTGTTCGAGACGGCTACACCTTGGTTCAAGACAGGATCATCACATGACGAAGGTGCGACGGCATCCGGGAGTGGAGTTTCGTGCATGCCTTTGGTGACAGGAACGCAGATCGGCTCGGTACTTGTACGTGCCGGAGTACCGGTGCTGATCGTCAACGCCTGCCGCTCGGCGCATGCAGAGGTGCCACCGGAACCGGAGCCGGTCGGAACAGGTGCGCCGGCTCAACAGATGGCCGGCGGTTTCCTGAAGGAGCGGATATTCGGCTCACTGGCTGAGGATGTCATGGCAGCCGGGGTAACCGGCGTGGTGGCAATGCGGTACAATGTGTATGTGGGGACGGCGGCGCAATTCGTGGGCGACCTCTATGCCGCCTTGGCCGACGGAGGATCGCTTGCGGAGTCGGTGACGATAGGTCGACGCAACCTGGCAGAGCGATCAGGCAACACGATCGCGCGCAATCTGATCGACGTATACGACTGGCAGGTGCCTGCGTTGTTTGAAGCAGGGCCACTCACGTTTGCCTCCAGGTCGAAGGAGCCGGGCTAGACATCCCTTAGCAGGCTTGTAACAGGTAGCACCGTCATTCCGGAAAATCTACCGTTATCGCCTGCCGTTGGCTTCATCGGTCGCGACGACGCATTGCATTCGATCGATCGCGCCTTTGATACATCGCACGTGGTGCTTCTTCATGCATATGCAGGGAGTGGAAAGACGAGCACCGCGGCCGAGTTCGCACGTTGGTACTCAACTACGGGGGGCATCGCAGGCCGGGTGATCTTCACTTCCTTTGAACACCATATTCCGTTTATGCAGGTGCTTGCAGGCATGGTTGCCTCGCTGGGTGACGCCGTGGAGCGAGAGCGGATTGACTGGCCGACGCTTACGGACGTCGAGCGACGCTCTGCAGCACTCCGCATGTTGCAGACGCTCCCGATCCTGTGGATTTGGGATGGTGTCGAGAACATCGCCGGTCTACCCGGCAGGGCGGCCTCCGTCTGGAACGGCGACGTGCAGCATGCACTCCTGGAGTTCCTCAAAGATGCTGTCGGTACCGGAGCGAAGTTTCTTTTGACATCACGGCGTAGCGAGCATGCGTGGCTGGGCGATCTTCCGCGGCGCGTCGAGCTGATGCCGATGTTCCTTCGTGAAACCGCGGAACTTGCCCACGCACTCGCCGTGAATCACGGAAGCGTGATCCAGGATATGAAGGCCTGGTATCCCTTGCTCCGTTTCGTTTCTGGGAATCCGCACGCGGCATCGACACTTGTAAGAAATGCGCTGCGTAGTGGGTTGGCGACTCGTCAGGAGATCGCAGCATTTGTTGATGAACTTCGATCCGACGAATGGCCGTTGGATAAGTGTGACATCGATGTGCAGAGACGACCACTCCCGGCAAGCTTGGTGAATGCGTTCGAGCATGCGCTCACCTTGGATGAACAGAAGCAGTTGACCCTCCTTTACCCATTTCAAGGATTTGTTGACGTTCAGGCGATTTGCTCAATGTCGTATCCCGGCTACGACTGGTGTGTTCCGAATGTCGAACACCTGACACGCGATGCGGGGATTGCGCTGCTTGACCGTGCCGTTGATATCGGCCTGCTCGAGGCAGAAGGTAACGGGTTCTATGTGGTGCATCCTGCTGCGTCCTGGCTTCTCAAGAGGTTGTTCGATGCGTCGGACTCCGATCTCGATTCGCCGTTCCCAAAAAAATCGTCCATTACTCTGGCGTTCATCGAAACGATGGGAGGGGTCGGAGCGATCTATGACCTTGCATACACGGCTGGTGACCCTCGGGCTGTTTCAGGCTTGATTGCCGAAGAGCAAAACCTCCTCCATGCGTGGCGATTGGCCCGAGAACGCAGCCAGCACATCCAGGTCATCGGGACAATGCAGGGCCTGTTCACTCTCTATAAACACACCGGCCGATGGAAGGAGTGGGCCGATATTGTCGTGGCCGTCATTCCGGACTTCGTTGACCCCTCCGGTGATCCCATGCCCGGGCTTGGCGATGAATGGAGCGTCGTTATGAGATACCGTGCCAATCTCGCACTTCGATTCGGGAAATTGGATGAGGCTTCATGCATACTCCAAACCTTGGTGCATTGGCATCGAGATCACCTTGGTGATACCACGAACACACCGCCGAACATATTAACAAGAATCGAAGAATACGATATCGGATTGATTGCATCGCTTTCCGAGCTAGGGGCGCTCCAGATGGAGATAAACGATTCTGAATGCATTGCGACACTTATGAGTGCGCTGAAGCATGCAGAGCAAGTCGGCGAGCGATCTGAGACGGCCCCAATATGCCGTAATATCGCCGTCGCCTATCTGCGGTGCCCTTCGGTGCAGGACTTGGATCATGCCGAGATTTGGTGCACGCGGGCTCTGATGCTTTGTGAATTGGAAAATCGACGACTGCGGGCGAACTGCCTGAGCGATATGGGGGCCATTGCGCATCGACGATTTCGAGAGGCGTATGCGAATCGTTTGCCGGAGGAGGTTCTTGCAGGACATATGACCGACGCGTACCGGTTCTACTCTGAGGCAATCGAACTGACCCCGCCGGATGCCGTCACGGAACTCGCTCCGGATTATCGCGAGCTGGGTGCGATGCTCTTCGAAGCAAACAATGTCGAGGCGGCGTTGTCGTGCTGCCGGAAAGCTCTCCGCTGTTATGAAGTGGCTGAGAATGTCTATCGATCAGCAAACGTTCGTCACACGATTGCGGTTGGGTTGGGGCGCGCAGGCAGGTTCAATGAAGCACTGGAATACGCCAACGCCGCTCTGCGGTCCTACGAAGCCTGCGGCGAAAAGGCTGCAGCTGAGGTACGTCAAATAGAAAAATTGATCGGGCAAATTGAGCGCGACATCGGATCGACAAGAGGTTGAGCGCGTAACGCCGTCAATGACGCATTTCATTCGAGGGCATCTGAATATCTGAACGTTTCACTTGACTCCGGGGCCAATCATGAGCAAACCCATGCGCACGCTCGCGCACCATTTCGACGGTATCGATTTGCGGGGATACGATCCCCTGCAAGGACAGGTGTTCGAGGATAACCTCGCGAGGTTCGACACGATAACTGCGGCGCGACACCATCTGGAGTTCCTCGTTGTCGGCGGAGGGGCCTGGTTGGAACCGATGGATCGTGAGGACGAGCCGGAGTTCGTTCATGTTGCCACCAGAAATTGGCCGGAATCCGGCACAACGAGCGTTCGGTTCCGGCAGACGGCACATGGCATGCCCATTTATCGATCGGCCGTGACGCTCGAGCTCGACGGCCGGAACAGGCTGCTGGCAGTGAACGGCACAATTGCACCGTCCATCGGTGTGAGCCCACACCCCGGATTGTCGGCGGAAGAGGCCCTGCGATCCGCGTACGACATTGGCGCCGATACGCCGTTGTCTCGGCAGCAGAAGGCCGCGGTGCAGAGTGCAACGCTGCATTACTATGAGCGCGGGCGAGGCGGGGCGGATGCGATGCACAGGGGCGAATTGACAGGCGGCGAAACCTCGGAATGGCACCTTGCTTACCGCGTGAACAATCTGGGTTTGCTCGACGAGGGTGCAGGTGAGGTAATTCCCGAGGCGTTCGCTTGCCTCGTGGATGCAAACACCGGGGAGCTCCTTGCGGAGATGCCGTGCGGCTCGGGCGAAGCGCACGATAGGTGGATGCCGACTACGCCGACCGATGCCGGCTCGCCGGAAAAATCGGATGATACCGGTACGGGAAACTCGGGCGACACCTCGAAGGAAAGCGATGCTCCGCCGATCGATGCCGGACTAGGCCACACGGCTGTGCGCAAAGCACCCGAGAATAGACCGGGGGACGAGGAGATGCCGCTCGGAATGCTCCCTGAGGAGGAGTTTGCCGTTCGCGTGCACGACTTCAACTACCAGAATATCATCAACGACGCGGAGCGGCTCCCGGGCGATCGCATCGATCCGCCGCCGCCGTCAGACTTCGAGAAGGCTTACCGCAATCTTCAGGAGGTGTCGGCGTACCTGGCGAATGTGCTGGGACATCGGGGCCTGGACGGCAACGGAAAGGACATTGTCTCCAGCGTCCGCTGCGTGTGCGGCCCCGGCGCCCCCGAGTGGCGGAATTCGGCCTGGCTGGGCCACCGTTGCCAGGTGGTATTCGGGCAACTGAGGGTTGGCGTGACACGCGAGACGCTCAAGTCCTTCGCCGATGCCAGGGACATCGTGGCGCACGAGGTGTTTCACGGGGTGACGCATCATACCGCGCAGCTTGAATACATGGGACAATCAGGTGCGCTGAACGAATCGTACTCCGACATCTTTGCCGTACTGGTTCTCAACGCCGGCCGTGCCGACATCGGTATGTGGGAATGGGAGATCGGGAAGGATCTGGGCAAACCGGTTCGGAGCATGAAGGAGCCGGAGAAATACGGCTACACAGTGAAGGGGACGCAGTATCCGCAACCCGATCACATGGAAAAGTACGTTCATCTTCCGATCGAACGCGCGAGCGACTGGGGTGGTGTGCATATCAACAGCGGCATCCACAACAAGGCTGCCTATAACATTCTGATGTCGCGCGACCACCGTGGACGCTTCCTTCTCGAACCGAGCTTGGCAGCCCGGATTTTCTACAAGGCGCTGACCGATGGGATCTACGAG
>CAZJYH010000008.1:19120-24794 GCA_964549365.1 uncultured Alphaproteobacteria bacterium | reverse complement strand
CAACGGCACGGCGCCGGTGTCGATGCTGATCGACCCGGACGAGGGGCACGTCGGATCGTACTGCTACCAGAACGTCGGGAGGCCGCTCGCGCTCTCCGGCCGGGTTGCGCCCGACGGCATCTTCGAGTGGATCGAGTCCGACGACGAGGCGGGGGCCGAGACCGGGAAATTCATGGGGCGCATCGCCGGCAACGGCGACACGCTTCGCGGTGAGTGGCGGAGCACGTCCGGGGGCAAGCGCGCGGCGTTCCTCGCGGTGCGGGTGGGCGCCATCGACAGCGTGGTGAGCCGGCGCAGCATCGGCAACTATGACGGCAGCTTCATGGCGCATTTCCCGCGCTTCCTTCCGCGGGCCGGCATGCCGATCGCCGCCGTCAACGAGCGCGTTCGTGCCGCCATCGAGACGGACGAGCGCGAGATGTTCGACGGGATGCGCGAGATGGCCGGCGATGTCACCGACACCACGCGGTTCACCATCGCGGTCGAGCAGTGGTACGGGCTGGGGATGTTCAACGAACGCTTCGTGACGCTCCCCGGACACAACGAATACGTCGGCGGCGCGCACCCTTCCTACTCCTTCCCCAACCTCAACATCCGCATCGACGGAAATGCCGCGTCGATCATCGATCCGATGCGGGTCTATCGCGGCGGCGCCGCATCGCTGAAGAAAGTTGCCGGTCTGTTGTACACTGCCCTGAAGAAGACGGACTACCCGTGCATGCAGTCGATCGACCGCACGCTGCTGGCGGACGCGGAGTACACCGGCGGGTTCCTGGTGGTGGGGAAGGGGCTGCTGTTCCGACTCTGGCCCGGCCCGCACGCCTGCGGCCCCGCGCAGGACATCACGCTGCAGTTCGCCGCGATCCGTGACATGATCGACCCGGCCGGGCCGATCGGGCCGCTGCTGGCGCCGGCTGCGCGATAGCGGAAACCGACATGTTGAAACAGGGAGGGGGTGCGGTATTCGTCCGGCGCACCGTATTTTGTCGCGGTCATCCCCCACGTGCGCTGTGCCCGTCCACGATCGATCACGATCGATATGGATGGAGCGCTCGCATGCGACTCCGGGCAGATCCGCCCGTCTCTGAAGTTTGAGGTTATCATGTCGAGCGCACAAACGAAGCTCACCAGTCGCGTCCGGTCCCTGCTCGAGCGCGGTGAGCGGATCTCCAAGGACGACTGCCGCGACCTGTTCGAACTCCGCGACATCATCACTCTCGCAAAGCTTGCCCGCGTTCCCCACGACCGTCGGTTCGGCCGCCGTGCCTATTTCCGCGGCGCGCACATCGTGGAGTACCGCGGAGAACATCCCGATTTCTTCGTGGCCGAAGCGGACACCACGGCGCCGCCGGATACGGCCGAGCTGCTGGTACGATGCCGCTGGCGCGCCGGCGAATCGCTGGCGACGTGGAAGGAGCGGATGGCCCGTTTTGCCGCCGGCCGCATGCGCGCGGCCGCGGCGGTCTCCCCCGGCTTCATCGTCCGACTCGCGGCGTTCGAGGGTGTGCGCTCCGCCGACGTGCTCGGCGAGCTCTCGCGCACGCTGCCGCTGCTGGTCACCGCCGAGGAGGCCGAGCTGTTCGACGACGCCTATCGCGCCGATCACGCCACGGGGACGATCGCTCCGGACGAATGGATCGGCGTGCATCGCGCCGCTCACGCGCTCGGCTTGAAGACGATCGCCGGCATGACCTACTCGATCACGGATCATCCCGCGGAGTATGCCGATCACCTCGACGCCATCCGCGAGCTGCAGGACGAGACCGGCGGCTTCGCCGGCTTCATCCCCGCCGCGCTGCACAACGCGGGCGTCGAGGAGTTCTATCTGGCCGCCCCGACCGCGGCGCAGACGCTGCGCGCAACCGCGATCTCCCGGATCTACCTGGACAACATCCATCATATCATGGTGGCCCCCGCGCTTGTCACGCTCGAGGTGGCGGTGGTTGCCCTGAACTTCGGCGCCGACGTCGTCGACACGGCCGTCACCGTCGACGACGTTCATTCGGCCGAACATGGCGGCGCCCTGGCCGTGGCGCTCACGGTGATCGATGAGTCCGTTGCCTCGACCGGGCTGCAGGCCCCCGCCGCCGCGCTTGTGCGCGACAGGATCGCCGAGGCGCGCTGGACCCCCGTTCCGCTGGATGCGACGTTCGCGGAACTCGTGACGGCGTAAAGCGTTCGCAGTTCAAGGTTCAACGTTCACATTGAGAAGAAGGCGTCGCGATCGGTACTGCACGTGCGACAACGGTACGGGCAGTATTCACGCACTAAGCACTAAGCTCTACGACCTATGTCCACAATGGCTCCGTCCCGTAAGAAGCTCCGCGTTGTCGCGGCGGACTTCCTCAACTCGCTTCCGCTGACGGTGGAGATGGCGGAGGACGAGTTCTTCGACTTCGAGTACGTGCTCCCGAGCGAGGGGGCCCGGCGCATCATGGAGCAGGAGGCGGAGATCGCGCT
Organism: uncultured Alphaproteobacteria bacterium; assembly: GCA_964549365.1. Taxonomy (GTDB): domain Bacteria; phylum Bacteroidota; class Ignavibacteria; order OLB7; family OLB7; genus JAFDZV01. The sequence goes on along the minus strand of CAZJYH010000008.1, from coordinate 22,334 downwards.
TCTGCCGGTGGCCGCGCTTGCCGAGATCGGCGGATTGGAGGTGGTCCCCGGCCCGTGCATCGGGGCGAACGGTCGCGTCGAGTCCGTGGTGATCGTCAGCGAGACGCCGCTGGATCGCGTGGAGCGGCTCTACGTGGATATGGCCAGCCGCACCTCGGTGATCCTCGCGAAGATCTTCCTCGATTCGATCGGCAAGGGGCATATCCCGTTCGTACGCCTTTCGGGCGCGGAGATCCCGCAGCACGTGGCCGGCAACGATGCCGGTCTGTTGATCGCGGACATCGCCTTCAAGGAGTCCAAGCGTTTCAAGTACCGGCACGATCTGGCCGATGCCTGGAAGCGCCTCACCGGTGAGCCGTTCGTCTTCGCCGTCTGGGCCGCGCAGCCGGGCGTGCTTACGCCGGAGTTGGTGGAGCGCATCAACCGCAGGTTCTGGGATGGCCTGGCGCGCAAGCATGGCATCGTCGAGCAGTGGGCCTCCGAGCATGGGATGCCGGTGGCCGAAGTTGCGGACTACCTCGATGAGCGAATCCAGTTCCATCTGAACAAACCGGCCTGGTACGGCATGCAGGAGTTCTTCAGGCTTGCCGGAAACATGCGCCTGCTCCCCGATGCGCGCGTCGAGTTCGCCGGCCGCGATGCGTTGGGCGGGGGAGCCTCCGGCGCGGGCGTCTCCGGCGTCGGCGCCCTCCCCAACTCCTTCGGTCTGTTCATGCCGGAGGTGGTCCCCTACAGCAAGACGTACGGCATCGACCGCATCCTTGCGCGAGCCGAGGCCGGGCGCCGCATCTCGCTGCACGACGCGGAGCGTCTCTACGACGAGGCCGACCTTGTCGATCTCGGCGAGGTCGCGCACGCGATCCGCACGCGCATGAACCCCGGCGGACGCGTCTCGTACATCATCGCCCGCAACGTCAACTACACCAACGTCTGCAACGTCGACTGCAACTTCTGCGGTTTCTATCGGAGCGACGATCCCAAGCGGAAGGGACACGATGAGGGATATGTGCTGACGCGCGCGGAGATACGGCAGAAGATGAACGAGCTGGCCGAGGCCGGCGGCGTGCAGGTGCTGCTGCAGGGAGGCGTGAACCCGGAGCTGCCGCTCGACTACTACACCGGGCTGTTCCGGTGGATGAAGAGCGAGTGGCCGCAGATCCAGTTGAACAACCTCTCCGCCGACGAGATCCTCGGCCTCTGCCCGAACAAGACGCCGGACGAGATCGAGAGCGTTCTGCGCGCGCTTCGCGAGGCCGGCCTCGACACGCTGGCAGGCGCCGGTGCGGAGATCCTCGTCGATCGCGTGCGCAAGCGCGTCTCCTACAAGAAGAGCCGCTCCGCCGTCTGGCTGGAGGTGATGCGGCAGGTGGGGAAGATCGGGATGAAGGCCTCGGTGACCATGCTCTACGGGATGGGGGAGAACACGCGCGACAAGTTCGCCCACATGGCGAAGATCCGGCAGCTTCAGGACGAGGTGAGCCCATTCATGGTCTTCATCACCTGGCCGTATCAGAAGGGTGAGGATCAGAAGCTGAAGTCCTTCGACCAGGCGGGCGCCACGTATCTCCGCATCCAGGCGATCTCGCGCATCTTCTTCGACAACATCCGGCACATCATGTGCTCCTGGGTGACGCAGGGTCCGGACATCGGCCAGACGGCGCTCTACTACGGCGCCGACGATTACGGCTCGGTGATGTTCGAGGAGAACGTCGTCTCCGCCTCCGGGACCACGTATCGGATGAACGCGGATTCGATGGAGCACAATATCCGCGAGGCCGGCTTCACGCCGTTCCGCCGCAAGGGCGACTTCAGCGAGTGGGACCAGGAGGAGCATGAGCTGCTGAAGTCCAAGGGCGTCGTCGCGGAGCTGGATCCGGGGATGATCTGAGCCCGCGGAATTCGCGAGTGAATTGTTCGCGCGGCGGCATGTGGATTCGATCACATGCCGCCGCGCTCGTTTTGTCCCGGTGCGGCCGGCGGCACGGGCCCTATTTGATATCATTTTTTTTGGCGACTATGTACGTGGCAGCCCATGCTTGTCATCCCCGGTGCGCGGCGATCCGCCCGACTATCGCATGGATGCGCTTCGCCGCTCTGCGAGTCACGCCTTCGTCCCGACAGGATCGGGATGCCGACACGGGAATGACGGACTTGGGTAACAGCTCCAATCCCGCAGCTTCGGCGTCGTTGGGTCGTTCAAGTATATGGTTGCTTTTATTGCGCCATGATTTTCGTCATGGTGTAGATTTTTTGTGCGTGAATTGTTCGATGAATATTCGCTGCGTCGGCGCGGGCGCGCATCCGTTGGTCGGCACGGCGGGGGCGTTCACGGCGACCGGATCCGTCGATTCGATCCGGTTGCCGCAAACGCTTGCCCGGCAAGGCCTCGCGGCCGGTGGCTTCGGATGCGTGGAGCCCTCCGTGCCTCGGTCGCGCGTGCGGAATGAGCTGCCCGAATATTATTTTTGCCGGCTCGCGCCCAACCGCCGCGACATACATTCGATTCATTGGTCTACTTGTGCAACTCCGGATAATGTTCGGAATTTCGTGCCTCTGAACGAATAGTGCGCATTCGTTCGTGACGGCGGAGCGTAAACTCTTTGCCCAAACGACCGCTATGCAGTTTTACGTGTGGTTCCCCCCGTCGCGTGCCGTGCGCGCGACCGCACTTCTCCTCATGCTCATCTGTGCGCCGGTTCTCCGCGCGCAGGAACAGATCCCAACCAAAGCCTTCGTCGTCAACATTCTGGACTCCACGGTGTCCGAGGTGGACCTTCGGACCATGGCGGAGCTGCGTTCGGTGAACGTGGGCGCGCGCCCGTATTACCCCGCCGTCTCGGCCGACGGCTCCACATTGGCCGTGACCGTCGAGGGGGAGGGCGTGCTCCGATTCTTCGACACGAAGACGATGAGCCGCAAGGGAGAGATCGCCGTCGGGAAGATGTATTCCGAGCATCTGCTGACGCTTCCGGACGGTCGCACCGCGATCCTGGCCAACCGTTTCGCGAATCAGGTTCTGATCGTCGACATGCTCACGATGAAGACCGTGGGGACGATCGAGGTGAGCTCACCGCACAACATCCGCATCGGCGCATCGGGGAAGTACGCGTACGTGATGAGCAAGCTGGATCCCGCGCTGTCGGTGGTGGACATCTCCGCGCGGAAGGTGCTGCGCCGATTCCCCCTGAAGCTGGTGCCGCGCGGGCTTGCCGTC
>CAZJYH010000008.1:0-19110 GCA_964549365.1 uncultured Alphaproteobacteria bacterium | reverse complement strand
CGCGATGGACGCGGCCACCGGGAAGATCCTGCGGGCGATCCCGATCCCGGTGCCTGCAACTGCCCCGGCGTTGCAGGAGAACACATACCACGGCCTCGAATTCCTCAACGATCATACCCTCCTGGCCGCCAACGAGGGGAACTCCACGCTCGACGTCATCGACACCCGCACCGGCACCTGGGCAGCCCGATACACCGACGTCGCGCGCCCGGCGGCGATGCTCCGCATCCCGGGGACAACGTCGGAGATCCTCTTCGCCAACAAGGCGGACAACTCCGTCGTCCGTGCCTCCATCGACGACCGGTATCACCTCACGGTGCTGGCTCGCGGCGTCTTCGGACACGGCGAGGACCTGTTCGCCAAACGATTCATCTTCTTCAACTGATCGGCTCGCACACTCATGAACCATCCAACGGCATTCACGAGCCGTCGGCGGGCGGGGCATTTCCTTGCTCGAACCGTTCTGCTCGCTCTCGGGTCGTGCGTGGTTGCCGCGCTTTCGTTGAAGGCACAGGCAGGCGGCGGGGAACTCCGCGGACGCGTTGCCTCGCGCGACGGCTCGCCGCTGGCTTCGGCCAACGTCTCGCTCGACGACGGGCGCCAACGCGCCGTCACGAACGGCACCGGACTCTTCGCCATCAAGGAGGTGAAGCCCGGCGCCCACAAGCTCACGGTTTCGTTCGTCGGCTATCACGCGTTCGAGACGTCGATCACGATCGGTGCGGGGGCGGAGGAGTACCTGGAGATCGTGCTGGATGAGCGGCCGAGCGGGTCGCAGGTGTTGGTGCAGGGGCGCCGCGACCCGTACCGCGTGCAGGCATCGTCAACGGCGTTGAAGGTGCCCGAACGGCTTTCCGAGACTCCGGCGAGCGTCCAGGTGATCACCTCCGCCCGGATGGCGCAGGCCGGGGCCGAACGCGTCAGCGACATGTTCGACTACATGACCGGCGTGGTGCAGGGTGGGGGGACGCGCGCGCAGGCGTATCTGCTGCGGGGCATCGCCGTGGACGATCGGTTCATCCCGTATCAAGTGGACGGCATCTCCGGCGGCGTCTGGCGCCAGCACGAGCCGACCGCTGCGCTCGTGGAGCGGATCGAATATCTCAAGGGGCCGTCTTCGGTGCTGTACGGCATCACGCAGCTCGGTGGCGTGCTCAACTACGTGACCAGGAAGCCGAAGGCCGTGCCGGAGGCCACCGTGCAGATGCGGCACAGCTCCTACGCGTCCGAAGTCTCGGCGTTCGGCGCCCGCAACGGCATGGGGGTGACCGCCGACGTGACCGGGCCGGTGGGGAGCACCGGGACGCTGCTCTATCGGGTGATCGCCAACCAGAGCACGACCACCAGCTATCGCGACGGGGTCGACGAGTCCAGCCTGGACGTGATGCCGGCGCTCACATGGAATCTGGGTGAGGCGACGTCGATGACCGCCTCGCTGAACGTGAACATGGATCGCGGGAAGTGGGACGAATATCTGCCGGTGCCGAAGAACGACCTGAGCCTGATCCCGACGTTGAACACGCGCATCAACGAATCGGCCGACAACTATTGGGACGAGGGGTGGGGTGTGGGCTACACCCTGCATCATGCGCTGTCGGCGGCGTGGAACCTGCGCACGTCGGCGCGGCACACGAGCCGCTTCGACGGACGCCGGTTGTTCGAGTTCTCGCGCGTCCTCGCCGACAACCGGACGATGGCGCGCAACTACCGCGAGCAGGCGAACCGCCGCGACTACACCTACATCGACGCGGCCGTCGACGGCGTGCTCGCGACAGGGCCGCTGAAGCACACGCTGCTGGCGGGCGGAACGTTCGGGCTGGAGAAGATGCACTTCGACCGTCGCAATCTGCAGGGCGATTCCACGCTCGATGTGGACATCTACGCCCCCGTGCACGACGCCGCGCCGATGCTCCCGGCCCGGCCGGGATTCGACCGCTACTGGACCAACAACTACATCGGTCTCTACGCGCAGGACATCATCGCCATCGGCTCGATGCTGAAGGCCGTGCTCGGCGCGCAGTTCATCAGCGCGAGCACCGACCACGAGGAACGGCGCTCGGGCCTGGCGTTCGAGAAGCAGGACGCCGGGCTGGTGGCGAAGGCCGGCGTGGTGGCGATCCCGTTCGAGGGGCTCACGATCTACGGATCGTTCGGCACGTCCTTCTCGCCCACCAGCGCCGAACGTGAGAACGCCGAGGGGACGATCGACTTCAAGCCGGAGCGCGGGCGCCAGGTTGAAGGGGGCCTAAAGTGTGACCTGCTGGAGTCGAGGCTCGGCGCAACGCTCGCATACTACCGCATCGACTACCTCGACGCGCTCAACCGCACCGCCGGCAAGAACAGGAACGGCAACGACATCTTCGTGCAGACCGGACGCTCGCGATTCTCCGGGCTGGAGGCCGAGGTGCACGCGTCGCCCATTGAGGAGATCTACGTGAGCGCCGGCTACTCGACGACGAACTCCGAGGTGGTGGAGGACACGGCGGCGGCGCGTATCGGCAGCGCCGTTCCCTACGTGCCGAAGGGGACCGGCAACGTCTGGATCAGCTACGCGCCGGTGAACGGCTCGCTGCAGGGCCTGACCCTCGGCATCGGCGCGGCGCACGTCGCGGAGCGGCCCACCGACTTCTCCGGGGGGAAGGCCGCACCGTTCGTGATACCGGCCTACACGCGCCTCGACGCGTCGATCTCCTGGAGCTTCGCCCGTGCCACCATCGGCGTGACGGTGAACAACCTCGCCGACGAACGGTACTTCGTCTCCGGGACCGCGCTTCGCATCGTGCCGGGGGCTCCTCGGAACATCCGCACATCGCTCCTGCTGCGGCTTTGAGCGCACCTCAGCCGCGCAGTTCCGCCGGTGAGCCTCGGGCGTCCGTTGAGCGACGGGCGCCCGGGCCGCCGGTGGATGTTGAACAGGGCCTTCCACTTCACAGTCATCCACATGAAGCACCCACTTCCGACCCTCATATCCCTGCTATTGCTCGCGACCGCATTGCCGATCGCCGCCGCCGCGCAGGAAAATCCGACCGGTTCGGTCTACATGTTCATCACGTATCGGTGCGCGCCGGCCGATCGCCCGAAGCTGCTGCATGCCGCCGACGCCGTGGCCGGCACGCGCCTCGCCGAGCTGAGGCGGCAGGGTGTCATCGCCGATCATCTGCTCCTCTTCAATGCGTACGTGGACGCGACGACCTGGGACATGCTGCTCATCGTTCGATTCGACAGCATGGCGCAGACCGAGCGCTGGCGTGCCGTCGAGCGTGATGCCCCCGGCGGCCTGACGCCGGAGCTGTTGAAGCTGGCGACGCCGGTAAACACCTACTTCGCCGATCGCAAGTGGGCGAAGGGAACGATGGGGGATCAGTCGAAGGCGGTCTACCTGGCGATCCCGTACGACTACGTGGAGAAGGGATCGTACGTGACGTACATGGATGCGTACGCGATCCCACAGTTCAACGGTTGGCTCAACGAGAAGGCGCTGAACCGCTATGAGATCTTCCTGAACATGTATGCCACGGGCACGCCGTGGGATTCGTTCATCCTCTTCGAGTACGCCGACGCCGCCGCTCTCGCCCGCCGCGACGTCGTGAAGCAGAAGATCCGTTCGGCGATGCTCAAGGAGCCGGCTTGGAAGATGTTGCAGGAGACGAAGCAACAGTATCGCACCGAGCGCGAGGTGGTGACCGCGACGGCAATCGGCGCGGGTGCGAAGTAGGCAGCGCGCGCGTGCTCGAACGGATGGTGTATCGTGGCGAGGGTTTCGTACGATGGGCTTCTGCACGGATGTTCTCTGCCGCGGCATCGGGGAGGGCGGCGCAACCACGCCGCCCGGCTTTTTGCCTGCACTCAGCGTGCGGGGCGTGAATTGGAACGGTGCCCCCGAGTGTTTTTCGAAGGTGTGTTTGGGCGGGCTCAACCTTTCGGTATATTTGTCGCAGCCCATCACTTCCACGTCTTCACGGTACCCACGGTACTTCATGCGATGTGATGAGACGCGCGGCCATGGAAGGCCGGAGACGTATGATCCGTTGAGATTCACTGCCATCCGTTGATACTCCGTGACATTGCCATGTCAACGCGAATGAGGCGTACACGCGGGTGACGGGCTCGGGCCGGATTGCGGATCGGCTGCGTATTCCCCCGTGTGCGTGTTGCGCCGGGCGGGGCGAGTGGGGTAATCCGTTTCCCGGAGCTCGAGAACATCTCCGCCGACAAGATCGCCACGGTGAAATTCCGACTTCGTGAACAGGATCGGTCGTGGACGGTGATCGAAACCGACGACGGGGCGCTCCAGGATCGTCTGGTTCCGCATTGATTCCGTTGCGGCGGGGATGGGCCCGCCGTCCGTGATTGGACCGGGCCGCGGGGTTGTTCCGGATTATTTGTGCCGGAGACCACGGCGGTTCTGCGTACCTTGCCAAGCAATATGCATGATGATCCTGAACGGGCTGTGCCACCGACGGCGGCGAGCACGGGGCGGGGCGGCGTGCAGACACAATACACTCAATCGAAGGACAATTCATATGCCGCAGGCAAAGCATGGTGACCTGGTGAAGATTCACTACAAGGGGTCGCTCGAGGATGGCACCGTGTTCGATTCGTCGGCCGGCCGTGAGCCGTTGGAGTTCACCATCGGTGAGGGGCAGGTGATCCCGGGGTTCGAGGAGATGGTGATGGGGATGGAACCCGGACAGTCGAAGACCAACACCATCCCTTCGGACCAGGCATACGGCGAGCGTCGTGACGACATGATGATCGAGGTGGAGCGCAGCCATCTGCCGCCGGATCTCAACCCCGAGGTGGGGCAGGATCTCTACATGCAGTCGCCGGAAGGGCATGTGCTCCCGGTTCGCATCGTCGCGGTGCAGGAGGCGGCCGTCACGATCGACGCGAACCACCCGCTCGCCGGCAAGGATCTGACCTTCGAGGTGGAGCTTGTCTCGATCGACGGCCCGGCGCCGAAGATCGAGGTGATCTCCGGCTGAGATCGGCCGAGCGCAACATTTCGGAAGGCCCGGAACCACATCGGTTCCGGGCCTTCTTCATTAGGGAGATGTTCGGGCGAACCGACGGCGCGGCATCGTTTCAGCGGGGACGGCGCGAACCGGCGGCTGTGACAGATCGGTCGATCAACTGTTATTTCAATGGCGTCCGGTCGTTCGGGACCGGAAGCCCGAAGGTGGATGTCGGGTACGAAGTGCCGCCTCTCGCCTGTGAGCACGGCCCTGCTCTCCGACGGTCGTTCTCACCACAGGAGCCGAATCCTGTTCCTTGCTCTCCCCAACGTGCATGAGAGATATACCGGATCGTCGCATCGCGCACGGCTCCCGCGACGATGCAACAACCGCCGTGATGAAGCTGCTGCAGGCCGCGCGGGCCGAGCGCAGACGCGATATCCATCGAGCGATCGAGCTGGCGAACGACGCGCTTTCGATCGCCGAACCGACCGGCAATCGCCGGCTCGTTGCCGAGACGTTGGCGGTGCTCGGCCCGCTGCTCGGAAGCCGCTCCGAGCGCGCAACCGGCGTGGAGTATCTGCGCCGCGCCCGTGCGATCTACGCGAAGTTGCGCGACAGACCCGCGCGCGCCCGTGCCGACACGGCGCTCGCGCAGATCATGTTCGACGACGGACGCCTCGACGCCGCGCTCGCGCTGCTCCGGCGCGCGACCGCCGTGTTCCGCGCCGGCAACGACGAGCGCAGTCTGGCCTCGGCCCGTAAAATCACGGCGAACGTGTTGAGGGCGGCGGGTCGGTTCCCGGAAGCGCTGGATGAACTGTTCGCGGCCCTCGCGTATTTCGAGGCGGTCGGCGATCCGCTCGAAACCGGGCAGTGTCTGCACGCGATCGGCCTGGTCTATCGTGCCGTGCGCGACCATGAGCGAGCGCTCGAGTTCTTCCGCCGATCGCTTGCGCCGCGCGAGGCGGCCGGCGATGTCATCGGCACCGCGTTGACGCTCGGCTCGATCGGCGGCACGTATGTCGGGATGCGCGATCCGGCGTCGGGAATCCCGTATCTGATCCAGCGCGTGAGGCTGCTGGCGGACATCGCCGGCCCCGGAAGGAACGCAACGGCGTGGAGCGATCTCGGCGCGGCCCACGAGATGCTCGGCCACGAGAGCGAGGCGCTGCGGTGTTACCGCAAGGCGACGCGTTTCGCGCTGCTCGACGGCAATCGCCCGACCGTGATGATCAACATCTCCGGCAACATCGGCCGTGTGCACCGGAGGATGGGGCGATACGCCGCGGCGTTGAAAGCCTTCCACCATGTGGCAGAGCTTGCCGTCGCCGTCGGGGAACCGCGCCGCGAGATGGAGGTCATGCTCGAGATCTCCGAGACGTATCGGGCGATGGGAGACCCGGACCGCGCGAACGCCGCCTATGTCGAGTACGTCGAGCGGCGCGACGGGCTGATGGGGACCGCGACCACACGCGCGATCGTGGAGCTCGAGTACCGTGCGCGTTTGAAGGAGATGGAGGCCCGCGAACAGGAACGCGACGAGCAGATACGCCGCCTGCAGCAGGAGCTGCAACGCGAGCGGATCGAGCTGGCCGCCGCGACGGTCGAGCTGCTGCAGCGCAACGAGCAGATCGGCAAGCTGGCGCCGGCGCACGCCGCGAACGGGCGTGCGCGGTCCGCCACGCCGAACGAATGGACGGCGCTCACTCGCCGGCTGGTGGCCACCCAGAACGACTTCCATCAGCAATTGATCGGCGCCTGCGCCGCGCTCACGCCGACGGAGTTGAAGGTGTGCAGTCTCGTGCGCGCGGGACTCTCCACGAAGGACATCTCCGCCGTCCTGTACGTGGACGATCGCACGGTCGAGACGCATCGCTCGAACGCCCGCCGCAAACTCAACGTGCCGCGCGGCACATCGCTTGCCGTGTTTCTCGCGCGGCTGGAATAGGCTGATGCCTGTGCGCGGCGAACACCGTGCGCGCGGCATCTATGTGGTTCCTCCGTATTCGATCGCCGGGCCGAGGGCTCCGAGCGGAGCCTATGTTGCCTCCACGACAACCCGCCGCCATCCGGTACCATATCGGCGCCGGGGATGATCGAGTTCACCTACTGGAGGCTAAGCATGAACACTGTCACAACGCGGGGACGAGGGATCCTTCCGTGCGCGCTTTTCGTGCTGATCGTATTCTGCGCGGCGGGCATCCACACCGCCCGGGCACAGGCTCCGTTCCGGAAGACGTACAGCGAGGCCAACAGCTTCCGCAACACGGCGCAGTGCGTACGCCGGACCGGCGACGGCGGCTTCGTCATGACCGGGTACGTCAATTTCTGGGCCGGCAATGCGAGCGCGTGTTATGCAAGACGGACGCGGCCGGAACCATCCAGTGGACGCGCGAACTGCGCTGACCCGTGAATCCGTACATCCCGATCGTCGACGCCGGCCTTGCCGTGCGCGAGCTGCTCAACCCGGACGGCCGCAACAACGGGTACGTCGTCGTGGGCACCATCGGACAGCTCGGGGGGGCGCGCATCCTCGTGGTGCGCACCAACGGACTCGGCGTCACGCTCCGGCGGCGCGCGGTCTCCGGCACGATGGGGGATGCCGTTGCGTACGACGTTGAAGTCATTCGCGATCCGCGTAGCGGCGCGGCCGGTCATCTGATCGTTACCGGGTCGATCGACGATGTGCCGTACGGGCAGGCGAACAAGGGGCAGCGCATCTTCGTGATGTCGATGTCGATGGCGGGCGTCACGTTGTGGCCGAACCGATTCGGGCTGAGCACGCCGGGCGATCCGAGCATGCCCGAGGAGAATGTCGGGTTCACAATCCGGCAGGTTGCCGACGTCGGGTACGCCATCGCCGGCTGCTCGGCCTCCGGACGGATCGCGGGCGATCGTCTGCCGTGTATCGTTCGCATCGATGCAAACGGCGCGTTGCTCTGGGCGCACGTCTACAGCGCGCCCACCGGACCGCTCCAGCGGAGCTACGGCGTCGCGCGTGGACTCGTGCAGACGAACGACGGGGGCTTCGTGGTCACCGGGCTGATGAAGACCTACGGCAATAATCCGCAGGACGCATTCCTGCTGCGTGTGCGGGGCGACGGCACGCCGCTCTGGTTGAAGACGTACGATGCCGTCAACGGAAGCGGGAGGTCGCAGACCGACGGCGGCTATGATCTCACGCTCGAGGCGAACGCATCGTACACCATCGCGGGGCGCACGTCGTTCTCGCAGATGGGCCTGCCGGTCGATCACGCGTTTCTCCTGCGCATCACACCCGACGGCCGCGCCCCGATCATGCAGCGGCTGTACAACCATGCGGCGGCCGGGGGCCCTTCTCGTGACGCCGAACGTACAGCGTGCCGGCGACCCCGTGGTTGTGTGGAGACGCGGCGCAGCCGACGAGGCCGCGCGCCTGACCGTGCGCGACATCCTCGGTCGTGTCGTTGAATCGATGGCCCTCCGCGCGGGCGCCCTCGGCTTCGAGGTCGACACCGACGGATGGGCGGCAGGGCTGTACCTGGTGGATGTGGAGGGGACGGAGGGCGTGGCATCGGGTGTGCTCCTGGTTCACTTGGCCTGCCCGATCTTCGCATCGGCTGATGCGTGCGCCGCGTTTCGAGAAGGCTCGGATCGCGGCGCGCGCCTTGAGGTGCCGGCGCATTCCGCCACGAATGTTGCGGTCCCCGCCTCCGTCGTATTATTGGCGATGGATGACCGTTTCAATCGGAGAGGAGCATCATGAGCGATCGCAAGCAACCCCTTCTCGGCGCGGACGAGCTGCGCAAATACATCGATGAGAACCGCGTTGTCGTCGACGATACGAGAAGCCTCGTATCGGGGCTCAACGCGGAGCAGTTCAACTGGTGGCCGACGCCCGTACGCTGGTCCGTCGGCGAGTGTGTGCACCATCTCAACGAGGTGGTGGCCGTGTATCTTCCGCTGCTGCGCGCAACCGTGGAGGATGCCCGCGTCAGGAATCTGACGGCGACCGGTCCGTTCCGGTACGGTCCCCTCACGAACTGGTTCGTCGGCGTGATGGAGCCGCCGCCGAAGAAGCGCGTGCAGGTGCCGAAGAAGCTGCGGGTGCCGCCGAGTTCGACACACGATCCCGCTGCAACCCTCGAACGATTCAGCCGCGTGCACAACGATTTGATCGACGTCATCCGCAGCGCGGAGGGGCTGGACCTGAAGCGCGCGAAGCTTCCCTCGGTTGCGTCGCGGCTGATCGTCCTCTCGCTCGGCCAGTGGTTCGGTTTCCTGGTCGCGCACGACCGGCGGCACATCTGGCAGGCCCGGCAGGTGTTGAAGGCGCCGGGATTCCCATCGTGAGCGGAGGGGATCGCATGCAGCGCGCGCCGGAACCGGCAAACATGGACCGGCACCCGTTGCGGAGTCAACTCCGCGACAACAATGGAGGGAGGGTGTGAATCCGATGTCTCGTGTGTTGTGCGGATGTCTTGTGTGTTGTGCCGGAGTTGTGCTCCGGCACCCGTCGCGGAGTCAACTCCGCGACAACAATGGAGGGAGGGTGTGAATCTGATGTCTTGTGTGTTGTGCGGATGTCTTGTGTGTTGTGCCGGAGTTGTACTCCGGCACCCGTCGCGGAGTCGACTCCGCGACAACAATCGTAGGTGCGGACAAACACCTTTCATCGACACCATCGAACCGAACGCATGAAACACGGCCTCTGTCCGAAATGCAACCAGCGAAACGTTCATATGCTGGACACGGCGCGGTACTCCGAGTATCAGCTGCCGATCACCACGTGGCGCAACGCGGGGCTCACATACTACGTCTGCGCCGACCGCGGGTACGTGGAGATCTATGTGTTGAACGAGAAGGAGCGCGCCGATCCGGCCAAGGAACGGCCGAGAGTTGAATGACGTCCGCAACAGGCCCGCGCCTGTGACGACGGCGTCCCGTGGTTGCGTGTCGTGTGACACGGCTTCGACGTCCCACGTTCTACGTGTGGCGGCCGCTGCCCCCCTCAATCACGATCTCGCCGTCGAACCGCAGGACTACCCCCATGCTTTGTGCGCGCATTGTTGTTGCATCGACTGCCGTCTTCATCGCAGTCACCGTCGGCGGCGGGGCACAACCTCGATCCGGCGAATCCGATCGCGCGGCCTCATCGCAGTCCGTCGGCGGATCGGGGCAATGGCGCTCGCTGGGGCCGGCCGATTGGAACCATTCCGCCGCAACGCTCGCACGGTTTCCGAACCACGGCACGGTTCTCTCGGTTGCCGTCGCGGCGCGGCGTCCGAACGTGGTGTTCGCGGGGACGCGAACGGCCGGAATTTGGATGAGCGTCGACACCGGCGCGCATTGGGTGGAGGTTGCCACGGATCTGAACGTGACGTTCGTTCCGGACATCGCGATATGCGCCGAGAAGCCCAATGTGGTCTATGCGGTTACCGACCGCGGCACCGTGAAATCGACCGACGGCGGAAGCACGTGGTCGCCTGCCGGCAACCTCGGCGCGGGGGATGACAACGGGCTGTATTCGATCCGACGGATCGCCGTTGCCGCCTCGAACCCCGATGTTGCCTACATGGTGAGCGGGAACAACGTGTATCGTACCGTCAACGGCGGCGGCATCTGGTTCCGCCTGTATGTGATCCCACCGGAAGTTCTTCAGTACACCGACGTTCAGGTTCATCCAAGAAATTCGAGTGTGGTGTACCTGGCCGCGATCGACAACGAATACGGCTTCGGCGCCTGGAGCGTTGTGCAGCGCTCCACCGACGGCGGACGCACGTTCAGCACGAAGGGGGCGGGATATCCGCGATTCTCCTCGGGCAATTTCATGAAGCGCGCGATGCTTGCGATCACACCCTATGCCGCGAGCGACGTGCGCGTGATCTGTGCCGGAGGAGCGTACGACGGCGTCGAGGGGGTCTTCGGTGAGTACCTCTCGCACGATGCCGCAGAATCCTTCACGTCGATATGCTGCGGAGAAACCGATGGCCCCGAGCCGGCCGATCCGGCGCGCGGCAATCCGAACCTGTTCGGTGAAACGGACACCAGCACCGGCACGCCGTTGATATCGACCAACATGGGATACGCCGTCTCGGACGTGGACCCCCGGTATGTCGTTGCCGGGGGCGTGCATCCGTGGTACTCCACCGACGGGGGGCGAACATGGGGGGCGGCGAACGGCATCTTCCGCGGCGTGCGCAGGATGGTCTATGCCGGCGGCGTCGTGTGGATGGCCACCGACGGCGGCGTCGTCCGCTCGCTCGACAACGGACGCACGTATGAGGATCGCGGCGCGGGGATCAGCGCCGTGTCGATCGTCGGCATCACGCAAAGCCTGTCGCGCGACGTGATTGCCGTCAGCGCTGCCGGGGGCGGCGTCTACGTCCGCGACCTCCAAACGTACGGCCCCGCCGGCGGCGGCTGGTATCCGCTGATCGACAGCACGACACGCAACGCGACCCTGAATCCGGTGGACGATCGTTGGCTGTACTGTGGTGCCTCATCACGCGACGTGCTGTTTCGCGAACGAGACATCGCGCGCCGGCCGATTCCATCGCCGCTGGGCATCACCATCGGAGGGCCCGCGTTCGATGCCGTCGCGTTCGATCCGCGCGACTACACCACGCTCATCACAACCGACCGCGAGCATCGGCGCATCGTGCGCAGCACCGACAACGGCGTGAGCTGGAGGACGTTGAAGACCTTCACCGACTCGGTGGAACTGGTGAAGCAGAGCAACGCCAAGGCGAACCTGCTGGTGGCCATGGGGGATCGTGAGCTGTGGAACAGCGTGGACGGGGGGACAACGTGGAAGCGATTGATCCGCGTCGATGAGATCACCGCCGGAAAGCCGCTGCTCGACATCGCGCTCAGCGATCAGGATCAGTTCCGGATGTGGGGCATCGTCGGCGGCGGACACGGCCCACGCAGCGTGGTGACGACCACCGACGGAGGCGGCACGTGGATGGATTACTCCGGCTCGCTCGCCACGTTCGACGCGCGTTCGCTCGTTGCGCAGCGGGGAACCGACGGAGGCGTGTTCGTCGGCACCACGCAGGGGGTGTACTATCGCAACGACGCGATGAAGAACTGGCAGCCGGTCGGGGCCGGGCTTCCGGTCTGCACCGTCAACGCCCTGGCGATCAACTACGCCGGACGCACGCTGCGCGCCGGCACCACGCGCGGCCTGTGGGAATGTGATCTGCCGGAGTCGTCGCGGCCGAGGGCCGTGATCGCCTGCGACCGCACCGTCATTGCCTGTCCGTCGGACGCGGTCCGCTTCGGCAGCTATTCGCTCGCCTCCGGCTCGAGCACGACGATCTCGTGGACCTTTCCCGGCGGCGACCCCGCGACGTCGGCGGAACCGAACCCGACGGTGCACTATGCCCGCCCCGGAAGCTACGGAGCCACGCTGACGGTGACGGACCAGTTCGGCACCGACGCGCAGACGCTCGACGATCTGATCCACGTGTACCCCGGGGAGTGCGGACTCGATTCCACGGCGGGCCTGGCCGTGCGCCTCGGCGGCGCCGAACGTGGCTTCATCGAGCTGCCGCGCGTCGATGTGCCGAGCAACGCCTTCACCTTCATGGCCTGGATCAGGCCGGAGGGGATCCAGCCGGATTCCAGCGCGCTGCTCGCCTCGGATGCCGGGCTCTTCTTCGGTTTTCGCAACGGCAGCAACGAGCTGGCCTTCGAATGGAAGGGGGAAGGGGGCGGATGGAAGAGCGGGCTCCTC
The DNA here is from genome assembly GCA_964549365.1 of uncultured Alphaproteobacteria bacterium. Taxonomy (GTDB): domain Bacteria; phylum Bacteroidota; class Ignavibacteria; order OLB7; family OLB7; genus JAFDZV01. The sequence continues at coordinate 6,432 of CAZJYH010000008.1, read as the reverse complement.
GTTCCCCCGGACGCGTGGTCGCATGTCGCGCTCGTCTGCGACGGCTCCGGCGTGACCGTCTATCTCAACGGCAACCCCGCGCACCTGCCGATCGTCATCCAGGGGATCGAACTGTCGGCGCCGGGCGCGCGCCTGGGAGAGAACCGTATCGACGGGGAGAGCCGGGGATTTGTCGGGTTGATCGACGAGGTCTGCCTGTACGGCCGCCCGTTGAGCCGTGAGGAAGTGCGCGGCGACATGCACCTGTTGAAGACCGCGGCGTCGGCCGGGCTGCGTCTGTACTATCAGTTCAACGAAGCCCATCAGACCGCGCCGTACGATCGGGTCGGCTCGTTGCATGCGATCGCCGCCGCCGGCGTGAAGCGCGTTCCGTCGAGGGCGCCCATCGGGCCCGGCACCAGTTACCGCACCTACGTGGCGGGACCCGGCGACCGGAACTTCGAGGGGACGGGAGTCGAGATGCAGTTCGTCCCGAACGCCTCGTACGTCAACGGCGACATCATCGTCTACCGGCTTCGCGCGCGGCCGGATCGCCTCCCCGAGGACTCGGCGCGGCTCTCGAATACCTACTGGATCGTCAGGAGCTGGGGGAGCAACATCTTCACCCCACCCGGCACCATGAAGTTCAACGGGCTCGGGATGATATCGCGCGCCGATGCGTCGGCGCCGGGCGCCTTCAAGCTGTACCGCCGCGACGTGAACGCCGACGTCGTCTCGTGGGGACCGCCCGTCGACTCGGCGGTGATGGCCGACGCGGCGAACGGCGGCGTCACGTTCTCCGATGCCGGGGACGCTCTCGCCTTCGGGCAGTTCATCGTGGGGACATCCGGCACGTCGCTGCTTGCGGTGAGCGAGCGCGATGCGGACCGGGCGTTCGCGCTCCATCCCAATCCGGCCGCGGACGTGGCGTCGGTGACGGCGGCTCGCGACGAGGCGGGTGGAACGGTCGAGCTGGTCGATCTCCTCGGGCGTACGCATGCGCGTTCGGTGCTGCGTGAGGCGGTCGGCTCGGCGATCGCCCGCCTCGACCTCTCGGGCGTTCCGACGGGGATCTACCTGGTCCGGGTCGGCGCGGCGTGCCTGCGGCTGGTGCGCCGCTGAGAATCCGGTGGCGGGGACGGCCGACGCGTTTGGACGTTCTTTTCACGCGGAATGTGTGACAGACTGGTATGTGCGGTGGTCGTATGCGATATTGCATCGACTCATCGGGGCCGTACGCGGAAGCGCACGAGCCCCTCCGTAGCATTTCCGGAACGTCTCATGACTCGTATCTACCATTTTCTCGCCCCCCTCTTTCTTTTCTTCCTGACATTCTTGTCGGCCGCGCACTCCCAACAGTCGGGAGCGGCGGGCGATTGGCGCCTGGTTGGGCCCATGAGCTGGGATCACTCGGCCGTTACGCTCGCCGACAGGCCGGGCGTCGGTTCGGTGCTCAGCATCGCCGTGGCGCCCCCGCCGTCGCGTGTCGTGGTGGTCGGCACCAACACGGCCGGCATCTGGCGCAGCACCGACGACGGCGCCCACTGGGCCAATGTCAGCACGGGAGTGAGCAATGTCCCGGTGGTGACGATGTGCCGGGAGAGGCCGGATTACGTCTACGCGCTCGCCGACGGCAAAGTGCTCGGCTCAACCGATCGCGGCGCCACATGGAATGTGTTGAACGGCACGTACGGCGGGCAGCCGGTGAACGGGACGGGGTTGACGAAGCTGGAGGTTGCGCCCACGCAGCAGCGGCAGCTGATGTGCCTTGCCGGCTCCACGGTGCTCTACAGTACCGACGGCGGGGGAGTGTGGGCCAAGTTCCCGCGCAACGACACGGCCGCGGCCGCCGACACCGGGCGCTGGGCCGATTTCCGATTCCATCCCACCGATCCGAAGATCGTCTATCTGCTCTGGCAGTACACCGGCTATCCGTACAGCGAGTGGTACAACGTGAATCGGTCCGTCAGCTTCGCTCAGGCGCAGCTTCCAACGTCGTCGCAGATTCCGGTGCGCATCTGGCCGACGCACATGAACCGTTGCCTCTTCGCCGTCACGCCCGCGGCGCCGAACACCGTGAACCTGATGATTGCCGGCACCTCCGGCGACTCCACGCCGCAGGGGATCTTCGGGCACTATGTCTCCACCGACGCCGGCCTCACCTACACGCATCATTGCTGCGGATTGCAGAACGGGCCCGAGAAGCCGGACACCTCCGCCACGGTGCGCAATCCGAATCTGTTCGGTGAGACGCCGTTGAGCACCAACATGGGGGATGTGGACTGGGCGATGGCGTTCGCGGCGTCGGACGTGGACCCGAATGTGATGGTGGTGGGGGCGATCCATCCGTGGCGCTCCTCCGACGGCGGCACAAGCTGGAGTCAGGTGAAGACGCCGCATCGTGGATTCCATCAGGTGGTTTCGGTGGGAGGAGTATTCTGGGCCGCGACCGATCAGGGCGTTGTGCGCTCGCGCGACGGCGGCCTTACCTTCGAGGAGCGTGGGGACGGCATCGCCGCGATGGAGGTGACCGGCATCAGCCAGACGCGCAACGGCAACGGGACGGCGATCGCAGCCCGCCGCATGCCGATGTACCTGCGCGACGACACGGTGTACGCGAACAACGGATATGTCGGCTCCTGGTATCCGTACGGCGGCGTCGACGTCGGCAGCATCACCGTCAACCCGATGGATCCGCGCTGGGTGTACTGCAGCGTCGACGGTGGGCGCCGCGTGTTTCGTTCGAACAGCCCGGCGCGGCTTCCTTCGTCGCAGTCGCTCGGCATCGACCTGCGGGGAGCCGCGTTCCGAAACTTGGAGGTGAACCCGGCAAGCTACTTCACGCTGGTCGCGGCCGACGCCTCGCAGAAGCGCATCGTGCGCAGCACCGACAACGGCAGCACCTGGACCACGCTGAAGGCGTTCCAGGATTCGGCCACGCTGGTGCGGCTCAGCTCCGCGCGGCCGGATTACATGTTCGCCGTCGGCGACGGGCAGTTCTGGAGCAGCCAGGACACCGGACGCACATGGACGGCCGTCAGCCGGGTGGATCAGATCGTATCGGGGGCGCGCCCGGTGATCGACGTCGCGCTCAGCGACAGCAATCAGCTCGAAGCCTGGGCGCTGCTCGGGGGCCGCAGCGACAAGTTCAGCGTGGTGCACACCACCAACGGCGGCATCTCGTGGCAGGACTACGCCGGCGGCCTCTCCTCACAGAACGTCCGGTGCATCGCCCTGCAGCACGGCAGCCGGGGCCTCGTCTACGCCGGCACGAACACCGGCGCCTATTATCGCGACAACCTGATGCCCGACTGGCAGCCTGCGGGGACCAATCTGCCCACGACCCGCGTGAACGGATTCTCGATCAACTACGACGCAGGCACGATCAGCGCCGCCACCGATCGCGGTGTCTGGGAGACCGATCTCGTTCAACGAAGCTCGGCCCGCGCCCGCATCTCGTGCGACCGCACGGACGTGGCATGTTCGAGCGTCGAGATCCACTTCGCGAACTACGGCCCGATGCGCCGCACCGGGAACATGCAGTTCCGCTGGACGTTCCCCGGCGGGACGCCCGCAACCAGCACCGAGGAGTACCCGCGCGTGCGTTATGCGACGCCCGGCAAATACGACGTGCAGTTGCAGATCCAGGTGGACGCGGTCACCTACGAACAGTTGCTGCGCGAGTTCATCACCGTGTACCCGAGCGAGTGCGGGCTCGACTCGATTCCCGGTCTTGCCGCGCGCTTCTCTCCGACGCTCGCCGGCGGCGTGGAGCTTCCGCACCTCGACGCGAACACGAACACGCTCAGCCTTACCGCGTGGGTGATGCCCGACACGATCCAGGCGGATTCCAGCGCGATCTATTCCAACGAAGCGGGCCTCGTGCTCGGCTTCAAGAACAAGCGCAACGAGCTGGCCTTCCGCTGGGGCGATTCCGGCTGGGCCTTCAACAGCGGCCTGGTGGTTCCCGCGCGGCGGTGGTCGCACGTGGCGATGATGGTGGATACCAACGGCGTGACGCTTTCGGTGGACGGTCGCACGATCACGCAATCCTTCACCACTCGCCCGATCGACTTCACCAAGGCGATCGGACGCATCGGTGAGTGGCGCGTCGGCGACTGGTCGCGCGCGTACACGGGGCTGATCGACGAGCTGGGGATCTACAACCGGGCGATATCCAAGGCCGAACTGCGACGCGTGATGCATCTGATCCGCAACGATGCCGAGGCCGGGCTGATCCATTATTACCAGTTCAACGAACGCAGTCCCGCCGACGTGTTCGACCGCTACGGCGTGGAGCACTCGACCTCCGCGTGGAATCTCTCTCGCGTGGTCTCCACGATCCCCGCGGGCCCGGGCGTCAGCTTCGGCCGGTACGTGGGCGATTCGGGGAGCTACGATCTGAACGGAACCGGCGTGCGCGCCGAGTTCGCCGCCAGCGGCTCCTACATCAACGGCGATCTCATTGCCTATCGGATCAACATCCTGCCGGACACGGTTCCCGACGGGACGAACGTGTTGTCGAAGACGTACTGGATCGTCCGCAACTTCGGCAGCAACGTCTTCGCCCCCCCCGATGTGCTGGAGTTCAGCAACGCCGGGCCGCTGATTCAGGCCGACGCCGAGAAGCCCGAGGGAGTGAAGCTCTATCAGCGCGATCCCAACGAACACCGGAACACCTGGGGAGGCCCGGTTGCGCTCGGCGGGAGCGTGAACGTGGCGGAACGGCGTGTGGTGTTCCAGGGGAGCGAGGCGCTGGGGACGTTCGGGCAATTCTACATCGCCAGCGTGAACGTGGCCGATGCACCGCAGGAGGGGGCTGCCGTTGCGGGGCGCGCGTCGATCTATCCGAACCCGTGCACCAACGCCGCCACACTGGTGCTGCCGGCATCACGCGCGGCCGGTCCGGCGCGCGTTCGCCTGTACGATGCTCTCGGCCGCACGCTCTCCGACATCGAAGTGCCGGGCGTTGCCGGCGGGAGCCGCGTGCACATCGACGTGAGCTGGCTGCCGGGCGGGTCATACTTCATCGGCGTCGACGGTGAGTACGTCCGCTTCGTGAAGCAGTAAGCGGGTGATCATCAACGTGGAGTGTTCCAACATGGTTCGGTTCCCCCTGATCGTGCTCGCGGCGGCGGCGATCGTTGCCGCCGCGTTCCCCTCGGCGGGAGCCCATGCCGAGGCGGTGACGTGGACGACATATCTCAGCGATTCGGCCACGCGCACGTTCTACCACAAGGTCGTGATCCCCACGTCCGACGGCGGCGCGCTCGCGGTCGGCAACGAGTTCAACAACGGGGGCGTTCATGAGTACGACCTCGTGGCCGTCCGGTTCGCCGCCGGCGGGAGCGTGATGTGGACGCGGCGCATCTACGGCCCGAGCTCCGCCGTGGTTGTGGATGCGTACGAGCTGCAGGGGGGGAATTTCCTGATCGCCGGGACGCAATGGAGCGCCCCCGGTCGCCCGCTGACCTCGGCGCGCGTGATGGTGGTCGCGATCGGATCCGGCGGCGACAGTCTGTGGAAGGAAGAGTACGAGGTGCCGGTCGGTTCGGAGCAGGGGACCTGCCAGGGGATCGGCGCGCTGCGGAACTTCCAGTCGCTGCTGGTTGCCTCCACGCCGCATTATTCCTACCTGCGTCTGATCGATGCCGCCGGGGCGGTCGGCGCCACGCACATGCTCTCGTGGCGCATGTCCATCGTGCTCAGCATGCGCCGCGATGCCGCGGCGCGCATCACATACTGCGCGTACCGCTCCGAGTCATCCCTGGGCGTGTTGCGGGTGAACGACAACGGCGACTCGGTGGGGAACGTCGCCATCGACCTGCCGGACGTTCGCACCCGCGATGCGGTGTCGTATCTGGCCGCGCACGCCGGCGGCTACGTTGCCTTCGGTGTCGTTCCCCCCGCTGCCGGGCTCGACAGCGGCGGCAATTACATCGGGTGGTTCGATGCCGCGGGCGCACGCACGCGCGATACGCTCTGGCCCGCGAGCGATCCCGATCAGAAGGCGCACAAGGTGCTGGCCGTCACGCCCGGTCCGGGGAACGAACTGACGATCGTGACCGACGAGAAGGGGATCGTGTGGCGATACACCGGCGGCATGTTCGTGCGGTTCGAGATCGGCGCTGCCTGGTTCGCGAACGGTGTGACGGTTGCCTCCGATGGAAGCCTACTGCTGTACGGCTACGTGCAGCCGAGCCGCTACAGCTCGCCGTTCGTTGCAAAGGTCGAGCCGCTCGCCTCGGGCTTCGACGCGGAGGATCGAATCACGCGGATGGATCTTCGCTGAGCCCGACGCGCGGGCGTTCGTCGCCAGCGGGCCGATGCGGGGATCGGATCTGTATGACACGCACGGGCGGCCGTCGACGATCGTCGGCGGTCGCTTTCGTTTGTGCGCCCGTTCTGTCGCCTTCTCCTCGATGCAGCGAACGCCACGATGCAGCGAACGCC
>CAZJYH010000007.1:25029-25544 GCA_964549365.1 uncultured Alphaproteobacteria bacterium | reverse complement strand
TGTCCGGAAGCAGCCGATCAAGCTCCCAGGAAGCGGTCACCGAGATCGGGAACTCCGAGACCAGCACGCTCCCCGTGTGCGACGGATTCAACACGAGGTCGATGTCCGTTCCCGGCACTTCGAAACTCAGTCGTGTGTAGCTGACCAGTACCATGCTGTATGCAACCGACGAGCCGGAGAGATCGTGTTGTACCGTGAGATCGCGGTAGCTGATGCTCTCCATGACGGTCTCCAGTCCGTCTTTGAGGAACGACAATTGCTCGGGAAGGTGCTCCAGTGACAATAGACTGGAGAGCCGCGGATAGAATAGCTCAGCCATGGATGTACATCGTTGTGTATGGTGAAAGCACGCATGTGATCGTCGCCTTCGAACATAGATGTCGAGTCGGCAAGGCCGCGCCATCGATATGTTCGCCACGTTCCGTCCAGCGTCCGTGTCAACGCACGCAAAAGCAGGCGTATGCCGCGCAGCCGACAATTGCCCGATCGTCTCAGCCCGTTTCGCCCTACTGGAT
>CAZJYH010000007.1:19411-24978 GCA_964549365.1 uncultured Alphaproteobacteria bacterium | reverse complement strand
GCTCCGACCAGGCCCACAGGTAGACGAACCCCATGACGGGGATGCAGCAGACGAAAAGGAACTCGATAAACAGATCCCGTTGTCTATGCCTGTGCCAGTTCCGCACGTAGGCGGCAACGATCGCGACGAAGATCACGCCCTGCGCAATGTTCAGCGTCTGCCATACCGATGCCTGTTCTCGGAAGGCGAGGAACGGATAACCAAGCACCGACGCGATAAGGCCGGCTCCGCATACGCATGCAACCCACAGGCCATCGGGAATGCGTCCGTTGGATTTTCGGTCATGTTCGTTCTTCATCATACCATGCGTGAACTTTATTGAGGAATCGGTTCGTTGTCGTGTAGATCGGCGTGTATGTGTCGGTCAGGCCGCCGTCAAGATATTGATCGCGCCTGATACCCCAGAATGCGCCCTTCGCCAGCAGTATTCCGGTCGTGTAATCGTGCTCGATCACATTGCACCAGAAGATCGCGAACTTCGCCATCTGGTCGATGAGCTCATCATAACGGTCCGTTGTGTCGTCGATGACCCACTGTCCGGCTCCATTGATGAACTTCTCGTGCTCGCAGAACAGCTTCCAACGGTGCGTGAAGTGCTCCACGTGCGTCGTGTTTCGGTCGTAGTAACGCTTCAGAACGTCCGAGAACTTGAAGGGAACTCCCGCGGCCAGTTTCTCCGCCTTGACCGCTTTCCAGGCCGCGAACCACCCAAACGCCTCAGCGTCGCCGATCAGATCGGGGTCGGATGCGGAGATCTCCCACTCTCGATCCAGGTCCGGCGTGGCGGGATACCAGGCATCGCCTCCGGTACTCTTGCCGCGCGCGCCATGCATCCAGAACGAGGCCGGTACGGGCCCAAGATCGGCAATGTACGTTGCCAGTATGATGCTCGAGAAGACGTCGCAACGTAATGGATATGGCCAGAAGATCGCCCCAGGGTATTCACATCCCGGGGTCTCGCAGTTTGGCCATGCGACGGCACCTCCGTAGAGCAAGGACTCCAGACCGAACAACGCATGGCCGAGATCCCATGTCTTACGTCGCTGCACGTTTACCGTATCGGGATCCTGAACAAAGGGGCTGGGGTTGTCGCCGATGAAATTTTCGTCGGCCGAAGCCCAGAGGTACGGGAACGCGCGCTCGTACTTGGCGCGAGCGATCGGGTCGTCGATATCGTCGGGCTCTGTGAGAATGCGGTGCTTCCGAAAGCAAGTATTAGTACCCGTATTGTTGTCAAGGAAGTTCTGAGGCCCCGGGATCACCGCGCCGAAGACGCAGCTCTTGGCGTATGTCTTGGCTCCCTTCATGCTGAAAAAGGACTGCTTCGCGTCCGACGCATATCCGTAGTACTGGTGTCGCAGGCGAGTGACGGTATGGCGTGGGTCGGACGAGTCCTCGGATGCATAGGCCTTCTCCACCGCCTCGACGAATGCAATGAGATTCGTGCTCGTCCCATCGTTGGCCGGGAAATATGCCTTCGGATCGCTCTTTTCCTGACGCACCACGATGGCGTTCGCGGCGTCCTCGGTGATGAACGTGAGCATGTCGTTTGTGACGACCGTAACGGCACCGCCGACCGGGTTGACCCGGGTGTATGTTCCGGAGGCATTCAGGCCGGCCACGGTGATTGAGACGCGCCTGGCTGATTTGGTGCCGTCGACTATCGTGCCGAATGCGTCGAGGCTGAGATACGTGGTGTGGTACGCTGAGGTCAACTGCTGGGCGGCCGGGATGATTTTTGTGTCGTATTCCTGGCGCGTGAGCTGCAGCGACATCAGCCCGAATGTCGTGCCCCGTACCCCCAACCCATTCAATGAGGGAATGATGGCGCTGTTGCCGGGTGCCAACTCCGTGGCAAATCCGAGGAATATGTTGGCCCTGTTCGACCAACCGTCGACGCTTTGAACGAATGTTCCGGCTGTCGATGTGCCGCCGGCGATCTTCTGAACCGATCCCTTGAACAACCTGTGCTCCGTGATCACCTGCGCGAAGAAGGTGATCGTGGTCGGGGTCTCGAATACTCCAACTTGCACCATGAGGTCGGCCTTAAGGCCCGTGATTTTGCTGCCGTCGACATACCGCTTCCCGCCCATGATGTACCAGAATACATCGTCTCTCGCATCGAACGGCATAACCGGCCCGAATGCGAGGTCCAGGTAGTTGTCGGTCGGAACAAGGCGTCTCGGCAGGTCGTTCTCGGGCAGCTTCTTGCGAATGACGTATATCCGGATCCACCAGCATGTGCTTGTATCCCCTGATGCGCCGCCGATGGTGGGAATGTTCGGGGAGTCGTACACGAATCGATCGGTCCAATCGCCCGAGATTGTCAGATCGTACGAGAAGTTGTTCGGCCGGAAGAATGAATCGAGCTTGATCGATCCGATATCGTGGTAGACGAGGACGCTTGGATTGTACTCCCTTCTGAACTTCAGAGCTACCAGATTGTTGCCGTCGGTCGTCTTGCGCACGGAAGTGAAGTACAACGGCCAATAGTTCTGGTAGTACTTGTCCGCCGACTCGCTGCCCGGAGGGAGGTTCACACCGATCTTGAAATTCTGATCCTCACTGATCTGGTCCATATTGTCCAGATAATAATTCAGCGATGAGTCGTGTTGGTTGCGAATGTCGAGATAGATGCGATTATGCGAATAGAATTTCGTAATGAATGACGTGTAGACATCGTCCCCGGATTTTGTGCGGGTGGTGTTGGTGACCCGGTCGCGGTAATCCACGCCTAGATCCTTGTGAAGGTTGTAGAATGCGGCAGGATCGATGAAGTCGAGGATCCGCTCGCGCTCGGCCATCTTATTGATTGGCTGGGCTCCTTCATTCTCAACAAGGCCGGGCGCCGACACAATGATTTTGCGCTCCAGCACACGCGCATCGGCAACCGTAAAGGAGGCGTGCCCGAATTCCTGAATGACATCGATGCCGACCCTGATCTGGTTGTCGTGGGCATAGAAGTCGAATCTGCCGAGGGACCACCCTTTTTTGATCGCAAATGGCACGAAGTTCTCAATACGACCCTGGCGGTAGAATAGGCGGTACACATCGGCGGTCGCCGTGTGTGGCTTCCTCTTGGGAGTCGCGCCGGCGTCGTAATCCATGTAACCGAGGAGGTCGTAGGTCGGGCTCGTCATCGTGACCGATATCCCTTTCCCCTGAACGTACGTACGCCATTCGTCGAAATGATCGTGGATATTGCGAAGCAGATCCGACGTGAGCGGAAGTCCATTGGCGTCGGTGCCGTTGCGTTTCACCTGTAGCGTGGCGTTGACACCGGCTCCGACGAGGAAGTCTTCGCGTCGCAGCCCACGGTACACCATAACGCGCGGAATCGGTTGCCCAGAGGACGGAGTCGAGTTGAACAGAACGAGATTCACCAGTCGATCCTCGTGTCCGGTCACGTCCTGAATCATCGCGATGCCGTCGAATGCGGCATATGCCATGGCACCCTCGTCGAGTCGAAAGCGTGACGTTACACGAAATTCGGTTTTTTCACTTCCGTTGACGGGACCAAAGACGTCGTCTTCCGTCTGTGCCGGGTCGATGAGCTCTTGACCGCGGAAGAGATCTGTGTCGGCGAAAATGTGTATCGAACCCATGGTGATACTGGTGGTTGGTGTTGATCGAACCCCGGTTGGAGGTGTCGATGTGTGTCGGTGGTGCTGACCGATGTCCTGCGTCGTCGAATTGACGGCTGGAACGTGTCAGAATGGGCGCCGCCGAAGAACCGGTGATGCCGCACCAGGTGCGTGCCCTGACATGAACCAGGCCGTCGGCACTTCGATGAAATCGGACATGCCGCTGCCGCGGCGATTTCGCTTCATCGAACGGAAGCGATGTACTACGCGAAAGTCCCCGGTGCCTCCACAATGTCTCCGCGCCGGAAACATGTTCGCGTGTGTCGCGAGTGTGAGTTGTGGTGCGTTGTTCGGGCGTAAACATACCACAAGGATGAGGTGATGTCAAGGGGCTACTCTATCGCCGTGAATATTTTTTCTCGGGATTTTCGTCGGTCGGCGCGTTTGAGGCATCGATTCCGTGTCACGGCCTGTGGGCTTCCCGGGCCGGCGGTGATCCGGATGAACATTTTGCGTCGGTGCGGGGTTGGCTATCTTCCCAGGCCCTCGCTGTCATGCCATGACCATACCCATTCCTTTGTTTCAGATGCAGTTCATGAACCGAGCAATCCTCTTCCCCCTTGCCGTTGCCATCATGCTCGTCGCCGTTCGCGGTCTGCATGCACAGGAGTGGGAGCCGCTGCACGGCCCGAACGGGGGCGTCGTGCTGGCGATCCTGCGCTCCGGAACCGATGTGCTGCTCGGTTCCACCGACCGCGTCTTCATCTCGACCGATCAGGGCGGCACGTGGAACAACCGGAGCGAGGGGATCGTGGGCGTACAGGCCTCGGCCCTCGCTCGCGACTCGGCCGGGAGGCTGTACGCCGGGGTGGATCAGATCTACGGCCCCAGCGGCATTTTCCGCTCGACCGACGAAGGAGCCACGTGGGAGCCGGTGATCAAGGGGCTGCGGCGCGATCGCGGCGTTCTGACGATCGCGGCCTACGACGCGAACACCATCTGCGCCGGGCTGCGTGCCGGCGACATCGTGCGGAGCATCGACCACGGCGGCACGTGGCAGAGCACCGATGCGCTCGAGGCGGACGGGACGAAGATCACCGGGCTGTACACCTACGAGATTCGCGTCGGGCCGGGGGGCGCGATGTTCGCCGAGACGGGGAACGGCATCCTTCGAAGCACCGACGCGGGGAGCAGTTGGCGGATGGTGCGGCCGACGCCGTCCGGTGGGATCTACACGCAGATGATGATCGCGGCCGGCGAGGCTCCCGCCGTCTACGCTTCGGAACGCGGCGTCATCGATCGCTCCGTTGACGGCGGGATCACGTGGGCGCCGTTCGCTCGACCGCCGATCAACGTGGCCGCGTTCGCGATCACACCCACCGGCGCCTTTCTCGGGACACGCAACGACTCGCTCGTCCGCTCGGTCGACAGCGGAAGGACGTGGCGCCCCGCGTTCGTGGACACCTACGTGGCGCGGTTCAATGCGGTGGACATGACGGCCGCGGGGGAGATCCTCCTCGGCACCAATCAGGGCATATATCGATCGCGCGACGACGGCCGAACGTGGGAATCGCTGAACGCCGAGCTGGTTGCGTCGAATGTCGGACAGCTCGCCGCCGACTCCTCCGGCACGTTGTTTGCGTTGGCGCTGGGGCAGGGAGTGTTTCGAAGCACGAACGGCGGCGGCACCTGGAAGAACCTGGGCCCGCCGGGGGGAGGTCAACTTCCGGCGCACGTGTATGCCTCCACGATCGCCTCCGGCGGCGGGTTCGTGTACACGATCGGCCACGATTCGATGTATGTCTCGAGCGACAACGGCGACACCTGGGCTAACCGTACGGTGGATCGTGGCGTTCTCGGCGGCGACATCCTGGCCGCGCCCGGCGGGCTGGTGCTGGCCGAGGCGCGGGGCGTGGGATTCGATTACTCCGGGATCGCGCGCTCGGTCGACAGGCGCTTCAAGAGCGCGTTGCTCGCCGAAGA
>CAZJYH010000007.1:0-19401 GCA_964549365.1 uncultured Alphaproteobacteria bacterium | reverse complement strand
GCGCCTCGTGGGAGCTGCTCAACAGCCGGCCGGTGGGCTCGCGATTCCGATTCCAGCGCCTCACGAACGGGCACATCTTCGCGGCGGTCGACGTCGGGATTCGCTTCTCGCTCGACAGCGGCGTCACGTGGGAGCGCCGACGCGATACGCGGCCCGACGGATTCCGGACGTACGATCTGGTGCTCGCCCGCTCCGGCGCACTGCTGGCGGCGAACAGGTACGGGCTCTATCGCACCGCAAACGAGGGGGTGACCTGGGACTCGCTCGGACGGCCGTTCCCGATGGACTCGGTGCGGGACATGTACGCGCTGCGCGACGGCGATGTTATGGCGATCGTGAGCGGACGGCTGCAGCGCTCCGGCGACGACGGTGCAAGCTGGAACGCTCTCGACGTGAACGGGCATGGGGTGGGAGCCGTTGTGGAGGATGTCGACGGTGATCTGTTCGTCGGGACCGTCGGGCGCGGCGTTCTGCGCCGCCGGTCGACTTCCGCCGTGGTGCCCGGCCCGGCGGCCCGCACCCGGGCGGCTCTCTTCGGGCTGTCGGCCGTTGCCCGCGGCGGGCGCGTCGAGGTGCAATTCCAGGGACCGCCCAACGCCGACGCGCATGTCGCATTGTTCGACCTCTCGGGCGCCGAGGTCGCTGCCGTTACGGTGCATACGTCGGCGGAGGGGACGCAGACCGCCGGCCTTCCGGTCGAATCGAACGCCGTGGGCACGTATCTCTGCCGGGTGCAATGCGGATCGTTCGTCGCAACGTGCGGCGTCGTAAGGCTGCGCTGAGGTCTCGACGCGATTGAGATCACGCAAGTGATGACGGCCTCGTGTCGTGCTCACTTTTCGCTCAGGTCAGGATATGCAAAGGCTCGTGATCGCACCGCGACCACGAGCCTTGTTCATTTCGGAAGGGTGTCCCGACTCGCGCGGATCTCTCAGATCCCCATCATGCGCTGGAATTCCTCCAACTGTTCCTCGCTTTCCCAGCCCGCATCGGCGAGGAGTCGCCGGCGGCGGGCCTGCTCCGGGGTTTCGTCGGCGGGCGCGGCCATCAACATCGGCGGGGCCGCGGCCAGAAGCGCCGTCATCGTCGGCGCGAGCTGCTCCACGTAGATCACCGACGGGAAGTCCGGATCGTCCGCCGGTCCCGGCCGGGCCTCCACGATTCCCATCGCGCCGAAGTGCTTGATCATCTCCATCATCTGATCCGGCGCGGAGCCCTTCAACGCGCGGAGCCACTTCGCCCGGCGGTTGTACGCGGCGATCCGCTGCTCGCGCGGGAGCGCCGTGTTCATCACGGTCTCGTAGTCCTCCTCGGTCAGCACCTGGTTCGGCACGCGGGCCGGCCAGAACGTCGGCACATACGGGTCGTAGCTCAGGTCGTAGCCGGAGCGGCAGAACGCCGTGTCACCCTGCCACGGAAGGGCCATCCAGCGGCTGATGTCGCCGGCGCTCTGCGCGTAGAGCGGTCCGCCCGGCGCCAGCGCGATCTGCTGTGTCAACTGGCTGCCGTAGTTCGGCTCCTGCTCGCCGTCCGGCCGGCGACGGAATCGGAACGGAGCGCTGTACATCGAGGCGTGGCGCATCGGCCAGGTCATCTCGCAGCCCGGATGGAACGCGTCGGCGAGACAGAAGTGCAGCGCCGCCTGATCGAGCATCGCCGGCTGTCCGGCCATCGGCACCTTGCTGAGGGAGGTGTAGGTTTCGGCCTCCGGATCCCAGTCGTTCACGAAGTCGCCGTGCACCCAGCGCTGAAGCAGCGCCCCCCGGACGTTCGAGAGCGCGAGATTGTTGGCGGGGGAGGCGTTGAACGACCCGAACGCGTCGCCGTAGATCCACGGCCATGTGCGCGGATCGTTGACGGTGTTGTTCGCCGGGCGGAACGCGTTGTAGAGCACCTGCCGCAGCTCGGCGTACGGATCTGGATCGCCGGCGACGTCCGGCCTCTGCGCAAGCTTCGCGATGAAGCCGGGATCGTCGAAGTCCATCGGGCACCCCTTGCCGAACATCGTCGCGAACCCCTTGTTCACCCATTGGAGATTCGACAGGCGGCGCAGCGTCGGCAGCACGTCCTTCGTGAAGGAGACCGTGGCCGGGAAGGGCATCCAGCCCGACTCGACGTAGAGGTCCACGAGCAGATCGTACATCGTGCGCCAGGCGATCACGTCCGGCGCGTAATTCGGCGGGGCCACCACTACCCATGCGGACTCCACGGGAATCTCCACCCCCGCGATCGAGACCGCGGCGTCCACCGGGCCGTCGGAGATATCGTCGTACCAGCCGTTCGCATTGTTGAAGCTGTTCGGGTCGGCCGGATCGTACACCGGCTGATCGGTCGGCGACGCCGAGACCCCGAGCCCGCCGAGCACCAGCAGGCGCCCGGCCGCATCGGTGCGCAGCTCACCGAGCGGGACCGGCGTTCCCATGAACGTGCCGGAGTCGAATCGATAGGCGGAACCGGAGACGTTCGATCCCTGGATGCTGCGCGCTCCGGGATCGATCGCGAGATCCCCGCGCGCCGCAACCGGCACCTTGGGATTGCGCCTCGGGTACGCATCCTTCGCCGCCTCCGGCAGATCGAGCGCCGCCTGGAACTGATACCACTGTGCCTTGCGGTTGACGAGGTGGGCCTTCCAGACGATGTTCGCGTTGTTCATCGTCAGTTCGCGCACCACCTCGCCCGCCGCGTTGTAGCCATATATGCGGAACTGCGCCGCCTGCCGCTTGAGATTGCCGGCCGCGTCGCGCATCTGCCCGGCCGTGGTCGGAGGCGGGTCCACCACCTCCGGGCCGATGTAGTAGCCGTCCTCGGCGGTGCTGTTGCCGACGCGTGCGATGCCGATGCCGGGATGAATTGCCGCGCGCACCACCACCGTGTCCTTCGCCGCGGGCCACACCGTCGAGGGGCGCACCACGTCGGGTTCGCCGATCGGATCGCCGTTCACATTCCGCCGAAGCGTGGCGGATGCGCGATAGACCACCTTGCGCGCGTCGGCGATGCTGCCGACCGGCTCGTTCGCTCTGATCGTGCGCCACGGGTTGAACGAGAGCGTCTCGCCGTATTGCGATCCTCCGCGCGCGGTGATGTTCTGCTGCGGTATCACCAGCGTGGCCACGTGGATCGGCGGCGACTTCTCCTCGTCCCATGCAACGGTCGCTTCATCGAGCGGCATCGTCGCCGGTTCGGTGCGCAGTTGCACCATGAACTTCAGGCGCGCCTCGCCGTTGTTCAACCGGTCGATCAGGTCCACGCGCAGATAGTCCGGGTTGTCGTAGTCCGGCTCAGGCCCGTCGGGCACGACCTCCGGCACCAGCTTGTACTTGCAGTATTGATCGCTGCCGAAGTGAAAGGGGATCACGCTCCACAGGTCGGTGCCGAGCACCGTCGGGACCACCTTCGCCATCTCGTCGAGGATCTCCTGCGTCCGCGGATGGTCGCGCATCCAGGCATCGAACGCCTCGGGACCGGTGAGCGAGGCCTTCGTGAACTCGCACATCTCGCGGGCATTGTTCACGAAGAAGACGTCCATGTTCTGCAGGATCAGATCCGCCGTGATCGCGGTCTCATCCGGCTCCAGCATCTTCTCGCCGGCCACATCGAACAGCTTGATGCCGATGCCGACCGTGCTCTTCAAGTCCGGAACCCCCGCGGGGATGTCGCTCGAATACCTGACCCACGCCTCGTAGAAATCGCGTTGGCCGAAGATGCCGACGCGGAGAGCGGGGTCGAGATCCGGAACCATCTCGAAGCGCGCGTAGGCAACGCCGTGCAGCCGCAGGAACACGGGGCGCTGCGCCGGCGCCTGCCCGCGCTTGATTCTTCCGTACTGCACCATGTCCACGAACATGGTCTCGATGCATTTGATCGGATCGGTGTCGCAATCGCAGGGAGGCGCGGCGGCGAGGGTCTTGGGGACGTCGTCGGCGGACTCGTGGTTCAGTTTGTGCATGAGGATCTCCGAATACATGGATGCGGTCGGTCGCATGCCGGCCGCGAGGATGAGAATGGAAGCGGATGCCGCAGGCGGCCTCGGCGGCGCGCGCCGTCGGGATGAACGCACGGGGACGTGCATCGGGCAGCGGTACGCCAATGCGCCGCGCCGTCGTCGGGATGCTTCCGTGGACGAGGAGGTATGGGAGTCGGGATTCGGGAGACCGAGGGAGACGATCGGGTGGATACGGACCTGCGTGCCACCCCATCGACGCGAAAGATATCGTATCGCGACAGGATCGGCCAGTACATCATTGGGTACCGGTGAAATATTTGGCGCCGGCTCGGCATGTGCGCGCCGGCCCTGATGTGCGTGGTCTCCGCCGTGATGGAAGTCCGCCGGGAGAGGGCCTCCACGTGCCTCGGTGTCGGCGATGACGGAGGGGAGGCGATGGTGAGGGGGAATGATCGCGAGGAGTCGGCGGGAAGGCCGTTCATGCGTACTTTCACGGTGTCCCCGGCCCGAACGGATGCTCCGTCCGGTGCGGCCGTTCATCCTGACCCTCAGTGCATCGCCGATGGAACTCGACCAACTCGAGGAGGTTCGATACTACCGTGACGGCGGTTCGTTCGAAGCGCATTTTCGTACCGACGCGGGGAAGCCGTACGTGCTGACCCTGAAGATTCGCATGAGTGTGACCATGCCGAAGGTATACGGCGGGTTGCACGAAGCGGAGATCGGCGCCGCGCGGCGCGGGAATCTCGTCGAGATCGGGAGCTCGCATGAGGCGGAGGTGCTCCGGAGGCTGCGCGATTGGATGGCGCGGAATCTGCCGCCGGCGCGGCGCGCCCGGCTGGACGCGAACACCCCCGAGACGGACCGCGATCGAAACGAATGGCTGCTCGTCAGGATGGTCGAGGAGATCGAGCGACGTGCTTCGACCTGAGGGGCTGTGCCGATCGTGCCGACGCGAAGCATCCGGGGGCCGTCACTGCCGGGCGTGTCGGCAGAGGCGTCGGTGCGTGTGGTTCGCGACGCCATGGGGCCGAAGGAGTCTCCCGCGGCCGTCTGACCGATACGGCGGCCCGCAGGCGCTGTAAGTGCGTGTAAGCGATGACCGCGCGCACGTGCGTGAGCAGCATCGTTCTCTATTTTCCCATGTCGATGCATTCCGGCCACTGCGTTGCACGTGCGCCGCTTCGACGCAGTAACTCCATGGTTCTTCACATGCGCTCGACTTCCTTTCTGCTCGTTCTTCCACTGTTCCTCCTTGCCGCCTGCGGCGAGAAGGTGACGGGTCCCGAGCCGGTGGTACTCCCCGGACCGGGCGAGCCTGTGGTGTTCAGCAAGCACGTCCTGCCGATCTTCCGGAACTCGTGCGGCGGCACCGACTGCCACATGAACGGACAGGTGGGGGGCGATCTGGCGCTCGATACCTGGGAAGACGTGGTGAACGGTCGGCCCGGCGGCATCTCACAGGCCGTTCCCTATTCGGCGCGCATGAGCCATCTGTTTCAGCACGTCAACACCGACACGGCTCTCGGCGAGATCGCGTTGCCGCGCATGCCGCTCAGCCGCGATCCGCTTCCGGCCGAACAGATCGCGGTGATACGGCGCTGGATCGACGAGGGGGCGAAGAACGACGACGGTGCCGTGGCGCTGACCGGGGCGAATCGTTCCCGTCTGTTCGTGATCGCGCGCGCGAGCCGACTGCTGGCGGCGGTGGACTGCAGCACCAACCTCATTGCGCGATACATCGATCTGGGGGGCACACCGCTCGGCGGCGGCACGCTCAGTCTGATCGCCTCGCCCGACGGAGCATACGTCTACGCCGGCCTCGCAGGCACCGGTGTGCTTGCGCGATACAACGCCCGCACGCTCGAACCGGCAGGTCGGGTTCAGGTGGGCGGTTCTCCCGGGCAGCTGGCCTTCTCCACCGACGGAACGACGATCTACGTCGGCAACTATCAGGTGAACTCCGTCGAGTCGTCCATCGCGTGCGTCGACGCGGCGACGATGGGGCTGCGATCGCACATCGCAAACCTCGGCCGCGGGCCCTACGGCGTGGTGCCGGTGCCGGGGGGGAGATCGCTCGTGACGCTGAACACGTTGAGCGACGACATCTCCGTGATCGATCTCTCCACCGGATCGGAGTCGCGTCGTATTCCCGTCTCGGCCGGCAACCCGCTCCCGAAAGATTCGGCGGCCCGCTGCGGTCCGTATGGCGGCGTCGTGTTGCCGGGGGGCCGCACGCTCCTGGTGACGTGCCGCACCAGCGGCGAGCTGCGTGCGTTCGATATCGAGACCGGCGCTCTCATCGACAGCGTCTATCTCTGCCCGCAGCCCGGCGCTCCCGTTCTGGCGCCGGGGGGCTCGCAGGTATGGGTTCCGGACCCGACGGGGGGTGCGGTGATCGTCCTCGACGCCGCCACGCGCCGGGCCGTGAAGAGTATCGGGGGGGTCGAGATCGCCCCCAACTCGCTGGCGTTCTCGAGCGACGGCCGCACGGCGTACGTGACGTGTAATCGGGCGGCCGGAGGAGGGCATCATCAAGGCGGAGGATCCGCGCCCGGCATGGTCTACCTGGTGGATGTTGCGACGCGAACGATCCGGTGGACGATCGAGGTCGGCTCCGGCACGGAGGCCGCGGTGGTGACCCCGTAGAGGAAGGAAGAGAGAAGAACGAGGAGAGAGGAAGGCAGAACATGGTGTCGTCGGCGCAGGTCTTCAGCCTGCGCCCTGAAGTCGAAAAACGTAGTCCGAACCCGACAGGGCTCGCAGCCGATTATGCTTCGGCTTCCGCCCTCGTTCCGTTTCGTTTGCGCGAGGCGACAGCCCCTTCGATCGCGAGCAGGATCAACGCGGCCCAGACGATGGAGAACCCGACGAACTGCCGCGTGCTGAACGCTTCGCCGTAGATCACCACCCCAAGCAGGAACTGCATGGTCGGAGCGATGTATTGCAGCATGCCGAGCAGCGTGAGCGGGATGCTGCGCGCGGCGGAGGCGAAGAAGAGAAGCGGCACCGCGGTGGCGAATGCCGTGCCGATCAACAGCAGATCGGTGCCGATGTCGTCGAGCGTGAAGGCGCCGGTTCCGGCGTTGTGATACCAGGCGAGCAGCACGAGGGCGGGAATCGCCAGCAGCGCGGTCTCGAGCGTGAGCCCGCGAAGCGTGTCGAGCGGCGCCGTCTTCTTCGCCAGGCCGTACAGGCCGAACGTTCCCGCCAACACCAGCGCAATCCACGGGAGCGACCCATAGACGACCGCGAGGTATGCAACGCCGATCGCCGCCAGCGCGAGCGCCATCCACTGGCCCGGGCGGGGCCGTTCGTGCAGCCATATCACGCCGAGCAGGACGTTGAAAAGCGGGTTGATGAAATAGCCGAGGCTCACCTCGACGATGAAGCCGGAGTTGACCGCCCAGACGAACGTGAGCCAGTTGGCGCCGATCAGCAGCGCCGCTACCGCATACGCCCGCAGCACGCGGGGCGATCGCGCCTCCCGAACGAGCGATCGCAGCCCGCGCGACGCGGCCATCATCATGGTGAGCATCACGAAGGACCAGAGGATGCGATGCCCGAGCAGTTGCGGCGCGGGGATATGGCGCAACAGTTTCCAGTAGACGGGGAGCAGCCCCCATGCGCCGAAGGCGCAGACGGCGTGCCAGATGCCTTTTCTCATGCGTTGATTGTTCCCGGTGTGGGTGCGCGCGGGTTACGGAGGCGCTAGCGTTCGATCCTCATGTCACGCCCCTGCAGCGGTTTCACCGAGATGCGGACGTTGTCGCCGACGGCCAGCCCGAGCTTCTCGATCACTTCCGGGGCCACCAGCATCCAGAAGCGCCGGGAGCGCGGGACGATCACGCTCTCGAACTGATATATGTCCAGCTTCGCGATCACACGAAAGCCCCGGCGGCCGGCACCGAGGGGCTGTATGGCGATGCCCCAGCGTTGCTCCGGATCAAACGGGATCTGCAGGGAGATTCCCTTGCGTCTCTCGACGAGTGTTGCGGTGAAGGATAACATCGCACGTGTGTTGGAGTATTGCTGTATCGTGGCGGTTCAGACAACCACCGCGCGTTCGATCAGATCGACAAATCACTGGAACGAAACTCACCATCGGCGGCACGAACGCCCCGCGGAATAATCGTGGCGCGGGGGGCATCATGGGTCGGGGGCGCGTTCTTTCGGCCGTCGGCACACAATATCGCCGTCGCGGCGCTCGCGTTCAAGTCCGGGGGGGCGGCGGTGCGGGGCGCGAAGACGCGAGCCCGGTGACGGCCACGTCCGTATGCGACGTGCGCGGAAGCCCGTACGTTTCTGCCGGATATCTTCCATCGGGAGTTCACATGCTGTTGTTGGGGGAGTACGGCTCGACACAACATAACCAAGAATGCGTTGACCCGCACGCGAGATTCATGGGGATGCATGGTGGTAGGGCGTGATACATGCCACGCCGGCCGAACACTGTCGCGGCATCGTCGATCGCGCGCTCCGCGAATGTGCGCGCCCGGCGATATCAGGCGTCTGCCGTGTAGGCGCCGCGAACGCTTCGCAGCAGCACCACGCGCAGCATCAGGATCGCGTAGACCGCATACACACCCTGGATCGGGCCGCGATAGCCGACGACGGCGATCTGCACCGTCATCCAGATGACGAACGCGATCGCGACGCCGAGGGCACCGATCCATGGCCACCGGTATCCGAACATAACGCCGCGGGCGCCGTGCGCCGGCAACCCCGCGATCACCACCATCGAGCCCAGCCCCAGCGTGACCAGCAGAACCAGGCCCGGGATCAGGTACGAGCCGAACGGCGTGTCGCGGATGAACTCGTACGGCAATTGCAGGGCCGCCCCGGTCGGGTCCGAGACGAGCAACGTGCCGCCGTACAACGCGCCGACGGCGAGCAGGGCCAGCATTGCGATCAGGAGCCGGATCGCGAACGGCCGTTTCGTTCCGGACTTCATCGGGACATGTTCGATGTGATTGATGTCGTGGCGCACAGCGTCATCATGTTGCCGTCTCGGATCTCAGGCGGATCGCGATCGATCGCCACGCCCGTTTCTCCACCCCTCTGAAGTTCGGATGTGTGCCGAGATCCTCGAGATAGAGCGCCGGCAATTCCAGCTCCCTGTCCGCGGGATCACCCGTGAAGGGAGTCATGTGCACATGATTGCCGTAGTTGCGCTCGGCTTTCTCGGGGCTGTCGTCTACGAGAAGGATGGAGGACATCTCGTATCCCAGGCGCCTCACCTTCTTCAGGTCCTTCACCCAGTAGAACTCCATGGTGTCGCCGTTGAATCGGCGGACGCACCGTTCGCGCGTCCACACGAAACGAAGGCGGTCGCGGGCGGCGCCGAACAGTTGATCGACCACGGGGCCGGCATATGCCGCGCTCGACGAAGTCCAGACGGCCAATGTGAAACGGCGCGCCATCGCGTCGATGAAGGCGCCGAACCCGGGGCGTACATGCACGAGGTACTCATCGACCATGAAGCTCGGCGGCCAGGGCAATCCTTCGAGCGTTGCGTGCACGAGCGTTTCGTCGAGGTCGAGGATCAGAAGCTTCTCGTTCATGCATCGTCCGGACACGGATGAGCGCGCTCGGCTACAACGCGCGCATGCGATTGTTCTTGGCGTGGTGCTCCAGCTCGGCAAGGCCGAGCGCCTCGAGCAGCGGCGGCACGTACATGCCGAAGCGTCCGCGGTATCCTTTCTTCAAGCCATACCAGCCGCTCACGGGGTTGTACACCGAGCGGCCCCATGCCTCCACCGTTCCTTCCCCCGCCTCCTTGTTCTCGTCGGTGCTGCCGAGCGCCATCCAGTCGCCGTGCGCCTTCAGCATGGCGTGCAGATCCTCGATGCATCGCAGATCGTAGCGGAGCTGCGTCTTGCCGACCTGGCAGACCAGCGCGGGCGGGTCGCTCTCTTCATCGCGATACATGAGATACTCCGACGCGCCGCTCGGCGTCTTCAGCAACCATGGATCTTCCTTCGTTCCGCTGCCGATCGTATTGGGTGTTGCCATCGTATGGCTCCAGTTCTTGGTGGACGGTTGTTTGCAGACCGTGCGCATTCACGGAAATGCCGACGGCCGGGATGAATAGCAGAGCGCCGCACCTCGCCGCGCGGAGCGCTTGCACGGGTGCCGGGAGGCGTTGTTCAACGGGCGGCCCGACGGTGAAACTACACACGATCGATGTCAGCGCCAATAATGCCGTCGTCCAGGCCCGGGTCACCGTCCGTGTGGGGCATGCCGTCCTGCTACGCCCCCTGCATCCGCTGTCGGAACGTCAACTCGATGAACTCCGCGGGACGGATCATCTGCAACGTCACCTGCACCACCATGTAGCCGTCGAGAATGTCCTGCGCGGTCATGGTGCTGCCGAGCCCGCATTGCACCGTGTACGCCTCGGATGCGGTCGCGCCGAGCAGCCCGCCGTTCTGCCAGACACCGGCCAGAAAGTTCGATACCATGGAGACCGCGGTGGCCCATGTCGGGCCGTCGTTGGCCGCGAAGACGAACCGGTTCAGCGCGCTCTTGATCGATTGCTCGATGTAGATGATCGTGCGGCGCACCTGGACGTAGCGCCAGTCGTTGCTGTTGCCGTCCATGGTGCGCGCCCCCCACGCCACGGTGCCCCGACCGATGAACGCGCGGATCACGTTGATCGCCTTGCCGTCGAGCGGCATGGCAAGCGGTTCCTGCTGTGTGCCGTTCACGTTGAAGGTCGGCGACGCGACGGCGGCGAGCGGAAGGTTGACGGGTGCGTTCCAGACGTACGAGTTCGCATCGCTCACGCAGTAGCTGCCGGCAATCGCGCCGGTTGCCGGCAACACGTTGATGCCGGCCGCGATCGCGCTCTGCATGGCCGCGAACGCGGGGAGCGCGACGGCCAGCTTCGCGCTCCGTTCGGCGATCACGTCCGGTGTGTCGTCCGGGCCGATCGCGTCGATCGTCGCCTGGAGCGTCGCCGATCGATCGCCGAGCGTTGCTGTGCAGTCGAGCGTCAGCATGTCCTTCAACGTCGTGAGCGAGGTGCCGTCGTCGAGCGCGAGATCGCCGTAGGTGATATCCTGCGGAGCGGTGATCGTCGTGTTGAGAAACGGGAAGTAGGCGATGCCGTAGCCGAGGTTCGTTTCACCGACGGCTGCCGTGAACGCGTTCGCCGCGGCGGTGAGGCTCGCGTCGTCGTGCACGTCGAGGGCGCCGAACAGATCCAGGATCGCCACGCGGTCACCGAGCGTGCCGGCCTGCGCGATCATCGCCTGTGCCACGCGCGCGAACGCATCCACGTCGGGGAGCAGCATCGCGTCGGGGACGGACACGATCGTCGGCCCAACGACTGTGCCGACCGTCGCGAGGCCCGCGAGCAGATCGTCCGCCCGCACCGATCCGTTCTCGGCGTATTGTCCGGCCGATGCCACGTAGCATCGGCCGCCGCCGTTGGCGAAGTACAGCCGCATGCTGTCGTATAGACAGGAGCAGGGGGCGGCGGGAGCGGCGACCGTGTAGGAGCGTGTCGTTCCGGTTGCCGAGTCGGGCACCGTGACGGCGTTGCCCACATCACCGCCGGCAACGGTTGGAACAAGCGTATAGCGCCGCGGTGGAGGTCCGCCGAAGATCGCGCAATAGTCCTCCATCGACGCAACCTGCACGGCCGTTCCGGCGACCGATGTTCCGTTCACCTCCGCACGCTCGGTGTAGCCGATGAACGCGGGCACGGCCGTGGGGACCCCCATGATCGGTTGTAACGCCATGGAATCTCCGAGACTGACATGCTGCGTCGTCCGGTTGTCGTCTGCCATTCGTTGCTCCTTCGATAGCGGTCGGGTAGGGTCCGTGCCGTGCGCTTCACGTAACGGCGGTGTCATCGATCCCGTGAGCGTCAGGCTTCCCACCTGATCTCGCGGGTCGGCGCATCTTCCTCGGCAAATCGCAGCAGCGCATCGCCTTCGGCCTCCAGCGCCGCGATGTTCTTCTTGGTGACCTTGCCGAACGGCTCGATGATGAGCGCGGCGGTCTTGCGCTTGCGCTCGATCTTCCACGTGCCGGCCACGATCCCATCCAGCAGAAACGTGGCGCGCACCTGCAGGTTCTTCAGCACCACGCGCGGGCGGTGTTCATCGGCGATCACGCGCGTTCGGTCGTCGTGCGAGAGCACGAGATTGTCATACTCCGGAAGGAAGCGCGGCGGCGCCGGGACATCCTCGTCCGGTCGCGGCGCTTCGGGCAGATCGAACAGCTCACGGTTGCGCGCATCGCGGAACGTGACGAGCGACGGGCGCATCTCCTCCAGCGTCTGGCGCAACCCCTGTAATGCGGACCACGCCTGAACATCGGCAACGGCGGCGGGACCGAACGCGGCCAGGTACCGGCGTATCAGCTCGTGGGCGGGAGCCTCGGCGGTGGAGATGCGGCGGCCGAGCCAACGATCGGCGATCACGAAATCGGACTGCGCCGGGTAACCCCACGGTGCGTCGGTCGGCATCTGCACCAGCGGCACGTTCAGGCGCACCGTGTAGGCCATGGCGCGCTCGTCGCCGTTCGGGTAGTGCTCCTTCAGGTGCGTGCGCAGGTCGTCGAAGTTGGCACCGGTTGCGAAGAACGAGCGCGCAACCGCTTCGAGCGCCTCGTAGTCGAGCCCCTTGGTGCGCTCTCGCAGAACGGACTGGATCCCGCGTCGCAGGGCCGGCTGCAGCGCGCCGCGCAGGGCGACGTAGTCGTCGGCCGTCATCATGTGCAGCGTTGCCCGCATCGCCGTGGCCCGCACAAGCGATCGGTCGCGGACCAGCCCCACCAACTGCGCGCGCGACGCGTTCTCCATGCGCGACCAGAGCCCGATGAACGGCGGTCGTGCGACCTGCGCCTGCAATCCCACGAGGCGTCCGACGGCGTCGATCGGGGCGATCGCATGGCGCGTAAGCAGCATCTGCCGCGCGAGCGTAGCACGATTGAGGCGGCGGGTCGAGAGCGTTTCGTCGGTTGCGGGCATCGGAAACGGCGTGTTCGTCAACGGATGGTGTGGCCGTGCTCGGAAGGGGGCGCCACGGCCACGATCGGCGCAAAGATAACACTCGCGCATGCCGCGCGATTCCTCGGCGCATGCGCCGGGCGTCGTCGTCATCCCATCGCGTAGCGCTCGCTCAGCACGGCGAGGTGATGCCGAACGTGGCCGGCCATGATCCAGGCCAGCGCGCGCACCGAGATGGTCGCGCCGTTCGATGTGCCCAGGCGCCCCCACGCCTCGTCGTCGAACGCGCGCAGCATCGTGAGATTGGCGTCGCGCACGGCGGCGAACTCCGCAACGATCTCCGCCGCCGGTCGCTCGTCGAATCCCGCGTTGAGCATGTACGCGTCCTCGTCGAATCCCGGGAGCGGCTGCTTCTCGCCGCGCCCGATCGCCAGGGCACGATAGCCGAACACGCGCTCGCAGTCGGCCAGGTGACCCAGCACCTCGCGCACGCTCCACTTCTCGGGCGCGTAGCGGAACCGTTCACGTTCGGCCGTCATGCCGGGGAGCACCGCGCGCACCGCACCTCCCTGCCCCTCCAGAACGGTGAGCACGTTCAGTTCGGGGACGAGCGAGATATACCCCGCGAAGTGCGGTTCGTATTCGGTGGGATCGGGTCGACGAAGGATGTTCATGGTTCGAGGAACAGGTTGGCGTCCGTTTGTCGCGCAGTGCTCACAGCGCCTTGGAATATATCGCGATCCGATCTCCGTGGTACTCCAGGCTCTCCAGATAACGCCACCCCCGTCGCTCCAGAAGCGTGGCCGACGTTGCCGTCCCGCAGTGAATCGCCGCATGCCCAAGCCCGCGCGCAATCCGTTCCAGTTCGGCGAGCAGCGCCGCGCCGATTCCTCGGCGGCGATACTCCGGCCGTACGAGCCCGGCCGCGGCCCAGGGGGTCAGGTGCGCGTGCGTGGCGATCGAGTCCGACTTCAGCGCGGCGAAGCCGCAGGGGAGATCGCCGTCGAACGCGACGATCCCGACGGGGAGCGCCTCGCGGCCGCAGTACGCGCGGAGGTCGGCCAGGGCGTCGCCGGGTCCGTTCGGCCCGTACCACTCCGGCCACTCGGATTCGAACAACGCGCGCAGCGCCCCGATGTGGCGCGTGGCGTCGCAGAGGAGTTCGATGTGCACCGTGTGGTTGTCCGCGGACATGGTCGATGGCATGGTACAGGGTTGTGAGAGTCGGGCGTCAGACTCCAGGCAGGCGCAGGCACCGCAGCCCGGCCTGAATCGCCTCTGCGAGCTCCGGTGTCCCGACCAGCTTCGGCAGCGACACCGGCGCCGGCGGCTCGGCGATGCGCTCGGCAAGCTCGCGCTCGAACCAGGCCACGTCGTGCCAGGCGCCGAACTTGTTGCCGATGCAGTGGAACGTGCCGACCGGCGTGAACCCGAGCGCCTCGTGCAGCCCGACGCTCGATGCGTTCGGCAGCGTGATGCCCGCCACCGCGGTCCGGAAGCCCTGAAGCCGCAGCACCGCCAGCAATGAAGTGTACAGGGCGCGCCCAACGCCCCGGCGATGCGCGCGGGCGTCCACGTAGGCCGACACCTCCACGCTCCATTGATACGCCGCGCGCTCGCGGTGTCGCGTTCCGTAGGCGTAGCCGAGCACGGCGTTCTCGTGCACGCACGCCAGCCACGGCGTATGAAGCAACACCGCCTCGACGCGTCGCGCCATCTCGGCCGCGTCGGGCGGATCGGCCTCGAAGGATGTGGAGCCGTCGAGCACGGCGGGGCGGTAGATCGCGGCGAACGCCTCGCCGTCGTCGGGGGTTGCCGATCGAATGCAGGTCATCGGGAGTGTTGAATGTTCGTTGGGAGGGCCGGCCGCGCGCGCCACTCATGCTCCAGCATGCTGTAGATCGCGTGGTCGGCGAAGTGATCGGTGATCCAGTGCGACTCGCGCAGTACGCCGTCCAGATGGAATCCGAGGCGCTCGGGTACGGCGCGGGAGCGCACGTTTTCGGTGCCGCACATCATCTCCACGCGATGGATCCCCTCCGTCGCGAACAAGTGATCGGTCGCGGCCGCCGCGGCGGCGGATGCCAGGCCCCTGCGCGTGTACGGCTCGCCCAGCCAGTAGCCGATCTCCGCGTTGCGATTGCGCCGGTTGATGTTCCAGCAGATCACACCCCCGGCGGGTTCACCGCGATAGTGGATGCCGAGATGAAAGCCCGTGCCCGCGGTTTCCTTCTGCTCGAACGACTCGATCAGCTCGCGTACGTCGTCGAGCGTCCGGATCGCCGACGACCATCGCAGCCAGCGATCGAGATGATGCCGGCTGGCTGTGATCAGCGCGTGGAACTTCGGCGCGTCTTCGGCTCGCAGTGCGCGCAGCACGATGTCCGGGGGGAGTGCCATCTCGATCATGTGTATTCATCGGTGCCGGTCCCTCGCGCCCATGCGCGCATCGCCGGGCATCCTTGCAGTAGTGTGACTTACGGCGTTACGACTCGCAGGCCGATGTGATGATCGGCGTACTCCGGCGGATCCTCGAAGTGGCGGTACGCCGAACGCGCCACGAAGGGGTTGCTTCCCCACCAACCGCCCTTCTCCACCTTGCGCAGCCCGGCGGCCGGGCCTGTCGGATCGGTCTGTGCTCCGCGACGATAGTACTCGGTGTCGAGCCAGTCGCTCACCCACTCCATCGCGTTGCCGGCCATGTTGTGCGCGCCGACCCAGCTTGCGCCGGTCGGGTGACTCGTCGCCGGCTCCAGGTCCGTCGAGTTGACCACGTTGGCGCGCGTGGAGTCGAAGACGTTCCCCCAGGGATAGACCGTGGACTTCGGTCCGCGCGCCGCGTACTCCCACTCCGCCTCGGTCGGCAGACGCCCGCCGCGCCAGCGGGCGTACGCCTCGGCCTCGTACCACGTCACGTTCACGCGTGGGTGGTCGGCTCGCGCGCGGGCCGTAATCCGGAACGAGTCCTCGACGGAACGATGGCGTGCAAGCCACGCCCAGCCGTCATCGGACCAGAGAGCCCGGTTCGCGTAGCCGCCGTCGTCGGCGAAGGCGAGGAACGCCGCGTTGGTGGTCTCGTATTTGTCGATCCAGTATCCCTTCGTGAGCGTCACACGATGGCTCGGCATCTCGCTGGGGAGTTCGCGCCGTACCCATGCCGGAGTTCCCGGCCCAAGTGCGGCGCGCGCCTCGGCATCGCTCGTTCCCATCATGAAGCTTCCGGCGGGGACCCACACCTGCGCGATGCCGTGGGCGTCGCGCCGCTCGGTGCCGGCCCGGCGCCCCTTGTCCGCACGGCTTTCAACCCGGCTTCCCTTCGCGGCACCCTTCGGCGCGCCGCCGCTCCGCGCGTGAGCCGATCCGGAGACGGCCGTCCCCATGAGAAGCATGATCAGACCGAGGCGGATCGCCCTGCGTCGTGTGGTGTTTGAGCTCATCTGTTGAAATGGTTCGAGTGATACCATGTTGATTCCGTTCCCTCGCGCGATGAACGTCGATTGTCGTTGTCGGAACGCGGCGGCCCGCACGATGATCGCGCGGCTCCGGTCGCGACGTCGAGCGCGCGATCAACCGCGGTGTGCGGCGTATCGCCCCCCGCTCAGGATGCCTTCGATCTCCACCGCTCGTTTCAAGGCTTCGAGGCGCCGGCGCGTGTCGCGCGCGAAGAACCGCGAGAGCAACGGCGAGAGCACGCGGCCGAGCAGGCGCGGACGCCCCTTGACGTTGTACCGGAACAGCACGTTCGTGTTGCCGTCATCCATCTGCTCGAATCGCCACGAGCCGGCAAAGCTCGCGATGAACCAGGGCCCGGCGGTCATCTTCACGGCCGTCGTGCGCGGCGGGTTGAACGATACATACTCCGTCTCCATCGCGAGCCCGTTGCGCGCCGTGCAGAGCGCGCGGCTGCCGACGCCGATATCCTTCTGCTCGCAGAGGAGCAGGGCCTGCTTCAGGAACGGATCCCATTCGAGGCGGCGTCCGTAGTCCTGCGTCAGTGCGAACAGCTCCGCAGGCCCGGCATGGATGCGAATCGAGTGTTCAAAGGTCATCGTGATGCTCATCATGAGCTGTGAAGTCTGCGAGATCGGCGTCGCGCGGCATCAATGGGCGTCCCATTCGGCGTGTTGCAACACAACGCGGTATCCGTCAGGATCCTCGAACGTTCTGCCATCCCGCTCCCAGAAAGGGTTGTAGGAGGGGACGGGATGATAGCCGCATGAGCGCATGCGCTCCACCGCCGCGCGCCATGCCTCGTGCTCCGGGATGTAGAAGACGAGCAGGTTGTCCCGCGTCGGTGCTCTGCCGACAACGTGGCCGCGATGGTGCGTGAACTCGAGGTGGTAGTCGCTGCCGGGCGTTCCGAGCATGACGCCGTCGAAGCCGTCGTGGTCCTCGAATCCTCCGATCACCTCGAAGCCCAATCCGTCGCGGTAGAACCGCAGAACCTCGGAGAGTTGATCGGTGGGACGCGCGACGCGCATCCGGGTTCCTGTGTGCATGGTTATTCCTGACATGTGATTGTCGCCCAACGGGTTCGAGCAGGCGCATGCGGTGGTACAACCGCAGGGGCGCGAAGTTGCACGGACGGCAACCTGCAACATGCCGCGTGGTGCGTGCACGCCGATTGCGTGGCGTCGTCCGACGGAATTGCGTTTGGATCCGAAGGAAGGTGAACCTTCCATCACGTCCTGTGCAGCTTACGTCGGAGAGTCGAGCCATGCCCCGACCGGGCGGTGCTCGGGACATCCGAAACTTCTTCGGGTTGTTTGTCGGATGCCTTGCCTTGATGGCGCCGGGCGATCAACGCCATCGAAACCGGGACGTTCGATCCGAGCCGGCCGCTTGCGATGAAGGCCGTGTGCCTGTTCGGTCTCAAGCTCGACGCGCTTCGTCGGCGCGGGTGAATGAGAAGATGTGCGCGTCGGTGGCGGCGCCATGCAGGTACAACCGGCTTCGAAGGATCCCCTCGTGCACCGCGCCGGCCTTCTCGGCCACGCGGCGGCTTGGGATGTTTCCGACGGCCATCACGATCTCGATCCGTTCGAGATCCGTGTTGGCAAATCCCCAGTCGCGAAGCATCCGCACGGCGGTTGTCGCGACCCCGTTGCGGGCGGCTCCGGAGCGCACCCAGTAGCCGAGGTTCGCCCGACGGTTCATGCGATCGAACTGATTCAGACCGCAGCCGCCGAGAAGCTCGTCGGCCTCGGTGACGATCGCGAACTCGAAGGTGGTCCCACGGCTGAACGCCGGCACCTGCAACTCCAGCCACGCGCGCGATTCCTCGACCGAATATTCGGGATGGGCCCACGGCATCCATGGCGAAAGATCCGCAAGCGATTCCAGCGCGGCTGCGTGCACGGCCTCCGCGTCGTCGAGGCGATACGGTCTGATGAGAATCTCCATGGTCTCCCGTTCCTTGTTGATGTGATGTCGGGTCGGCCGATCGCCGAGATGTTATCCGTTCACCAGCGCCAGGATGAACCCGTCGTAGCCCTTGCTCCCGACCGTCTGCAGCGCGGTGGCCGTCACGCGCGGTTCCTCGGCGATCAGATCGCAGAGCTTCCGCACCCCCTGCACGTTGGCGTCCCCTTCCGGATCGAGAACGGCGCCGTCGCGCACCACGTTGTCCACGACGATCGCGGTTCCGGCTCGGGCCAGCCGCAACGCGAGCGCGAAGTAGAGCGGATTGCTCGGCTTGTCGGCGTCGATGAAGATCAGGTCGAACGGCGCGGCCCCCGCATCAACAAGGGCGTGCAGGCTCTCGACCGCCGGGCCCACCCGAATCTCCACCATGCTCGAAAGCCCGGCGAGTTCGATGTTCCTGCGCGCAACCTCCGCGTTGTCGGGATTCAGTTCCAGCGATATCAGCCGCCCATCCGCCGGAAGCCCACGCGCCAGGAGGATCGTGCTGTAGCCGCCGAGCGTTCCGATCTCGAGCACGCGTCGCGCCCCCAGCATCCGCGCCAGCAACTGCAGCAGCATCCCCTGATTCGGTGCCACGTTGTGCGGCGGCAGCCCGGCCGCCTCGCTCGACAGCAGCGTGGCCTCGAGCACCGGATCCGGCGGTATCAGCAGGGCGTTGAAGTACTCGTCGACGGCGGTCCAACCCGCCTGCATCGTTTCGGATGTCACCTGTTCGCGCGCCATGATTGATGGATCAATGTGTTCGTAGTCCCGAGCCCTGCGATCGACCGAGCCGATCGTGCCTGAGCCGGAAGGATGCCGGTGTCATGGGCATCATCGTTCGTCGGGGCGATGCTCGAGGCCCAGCGCCGCTGCCCGTGCGTAGAACTCGCGTGCCGCCTCCCGGTTCTCCGTCCGCTCATGCGCGCTCCCCAGGTTCGCATACGGCGATGGGCAGAACGCTCGCACGCGCTCGCCGCCGGTTGCGTCGGCGCGCTCCGGCCCGATGCGGCTCCAACGCAACGCCTCGCCCGGGTGAGTGGTGTCTCAGTTTGAGCAATGACTGCCCCACCGGCATAGTACTGCCTCCTTG
>CAZJYH010000006.1:5943-25715 GCA_964549365.1 uncultured Alphaproteobacteria bacterium | reverse complement strand
GCGCTGGCCGGACTTCTGGAGGCGCTGGCCATCGTGGAGGCGACGCCGGGCACCGATCTTCTGAGCGCGCTGCTGGTGAACATCGGCTGCACCTATTCCGATGCCGGCGAGCACGACGATGCCGAGCGGTTCTGGCTGCGCGGGATCGAGGCCGCCCGCACCGCCGGCGACCGGGAGGTGGAACGCCGCGCGCTCGTGGATCTGGCCGGCCTGCATCGCATGCGCGATCAACACCGCGAGGCGTTGGCCCTGCTGGACGATGCGCTCACCATTGCGCGCGCGATGGAAGATGACGGCGCCGTCACGCTGGCGCTGGGGGAGATCGGTCTGACGCATCGCATGCTCGGCGAGCACGAGAAGGCGCTGGCCGATCTCAACAACGCCCTGGAGTCGGCGCGGGGCCGCGGCGACAGGATCAACGAGCTTCTCCAGATGTGGCACATCGGCGGAACGATGATCGAGATGGGCCGCCGCCGGGAGGGAGTCGAGATGCTGGAGGCCGCACTGGCGCTCTGTGCGGAACTGGGCGCGAAGGCGCGGCAGTGGGAGATCCATCGTGACCTGGCCGCGGCCTACGATGCGGCGGGCGACATCGGCCGCGCCTACCATCATTACCGACAACACGCAGAGATCAAGGAGGAAGTGATGGGAAAGCAGCAACAGCGTACCATCAGCAATCTCACCACGCGTCACGAGATCGAGACGGCGCACAAGGAGCGCGATATCCTCCGGCTGGAGAACGGGAAGCTGCAGATGGAGATCGAGCACAAGCGGGGCGAGCTCACGTCGCTCGCGCTGCATCTGGTGCAGAAGAACGAGGTGCTGGAGAAGCTGCGCGATGAAGTGGTGCGGATGGTGAACGCGGCAACCGGTGATGCAAAGGGAGCGCTGCGCCGGCTTGTGCCGGTGATTCAGCAGAGCATCGGCACCGAGCAGGAATGGGGCGCCTTCGAGCAGCGCTTCGTGGAGGTGCACCCGGGATTCGTCGAAGCGTTGAGCGAGCGCGCGCCCGATCTTTCCCCCACCGAGCTCCGCGTTGCATCGCTGCTCAGAATCCAGATGAACACGAAGGATATCGCGATGCTGATGAGCGTGACCACGCGAGCCGTCGAGAAGCATCGGCTGCAACTGCGCAAGAAGCTGGGGCTGGAAGGAAGCGTCGGGCTGCACGCATATCTGGCGGCGATATCACATGCGCCTGATTGATGTTCCGTTCGGTGGGAGATACAAGTTGCACTCCCGCCGTTCTGTCAATCGCGCAGAAAGTTCCCCCCCCGCTGCTGCATCGTCATCGAAGCACCGGGAACCTCCTTCTGCAGCGAACACCATAAGCCGGCACACCTCCACGAACCACCGGAACGCGCGGCTCGTTTCGCCCGTCTCGCTCAGGATGGAGCCTTTCACGTTCAGGTCGTGCGAAAGCCCGATCGGGCGGCTCTTCACGCGCGGCCGTGAGAGACGGATGGCGTCCTCGATTGCCGCCGGGGCCCCGTGCAGAGCGCCCGGATCCACCGCCGGTGCCGCCGGATGCCGATAGCCGGCCGAGCGTTTCACCGGCACCGCCCGCGCAGCGCGTTCTCGAGCGCGGCGGCGACGCCGTCATGCAGACCGAAGGCTCCCTCGCGCCCCGCGTCGCGAATACGGCGGACGGTGGATTGGATCGTGTCGACCGCGGGGGCGCCGTCGGCATCGCGATGCGGACCGACCAGCTCTCCGCCGAGCCGGATATTTCCCTACTCCCCGGGCACGTCGGCAGAGCAAATCGGATCGTCGGCAGGTTGCGGCGTTCGATGATCGGCCCAAGCACGACGGCGGCGGCGCATGACGGCGGCGCGGCTTCTCAGGCTGCCTTCAAGTCCCGCAGCAGGCGGTCGAAGCCCTTCGTGTAGGAGTCCTGGTGTTTCCAGTCGCGGAAGTCGCCGATGTGGCGTTCGCGGCGGAGGGTCGCGGCCCAGGCTTCATCGCAGCTCATCACCGCGTCGTCGATGCGGACAGGGAACGGCACCGCCCTCTTCTCGCGACGTTCGCGTTCCATTGCCGTCTCCACCTCGTTGGCCACCCAGTTGATTGATATTTATTTCTCAGAAAGAATCAGCAGCAGCTTGTCGTGAATTCGTATCGCCCCGTCGATGGCCTGACGTGTCACGTCGCCGATCTTCAGATCCTCCGGCGCGAACCAGCAGCGTACGGCCTTCGCCTGCAGGTCGTTGTGCAGCCGTTGGGCAAACTCCATGTCCTTGCTCGCATGGCTGATGAAACAGGAGTAGTACTCGAACGCCGCTCCCGT
This sequence comes from uncultured Alphaproteobacteria bacterium, assembly GCA_964549365.1. GTDB lineage: Bacteria > Bacteroidota > Ignavibacteria > OLB7 > OLB7 > JAFDZV01. The sequence goes on along the minus strand of CAZJYH010000006.1, from coordinate 23,428 downwards.
GAGCGAACCCATGTACTCGATGAAGTTCTCCGGCACGCCACAGCCGCGGAGGAAGGCTTCGGGGATGTTGCCCTTGGATTTGTAGATGGTGTCGATGCCGATGGTAGAGGGGCCGATATGTTTAATGGTTTCGAGGCCGATGGCCGTGGATAGGTCATTGTCGGCGAAAACGGTATCCCAGGCGACGGCATCACTCAAGTTTGCTTCCAGCATCTCCGCCGACTGAAAGTTCGTTTCGTAGAGCTTTGCGCCGGAGAGATCTGCCCGGGAAAGTCTTGTAGATTGCAGCGTTGCAAACGCAAGGTGTGCGCCGGATAAATCAGCACGCTGCAACCATGCACCTGAGAGATTCGCCGCCTGCAACTTTGCTCCATTCAGCTTCGCGCCATCGAGGTTGATTCCTCCGATTTCAGGTTCGTACAACTGCACACCGGAAAGATCAGCGTTCTCAAGATCAGCAGTTACACCTGAATGCTCATCACAGCACGCATTCCAGGCCTCCACCCCCTGCTTCAGTATCTCCAGATGTTTCGGATTTGCCATGATATCTCCCAGTGTCGAATACAACAACGATACGCGAAACATCACGCCGACGGCCCGCCCGCAAGCCTCCGTACCAGCCCCCGACTCAACCCCAGCGGAATCCGCCGACGCCGCGCGTGGTCACGTGCATCGCGCGCAACCTCGAGCCGGTCCGATGCGACGGCCGCAATGATGAGAAGGCGCATCGCCTGCGCGATCTCCGCTCGCTCGGCTCCCTCCGGCACGTCACGATAGGTTCTGTCAAACAGCGCGACCGCCTCACTGGATCGTCCGGAGCGCAGCAGCGTCATCGCCTGGTTCAAGCGCGCGCGCCATGCGCCAAGCGGGATACCGCACTCGGTGTACAGCCGTTCGGCTTCATGGTGGCGCTCCAACGCCTCGGTGAATCGGCCGCGGCCGGCCTGAATGTTGCCGAGCTGCAGCGAGACGTCGGCCAGTCCGTTGGCGTCGTCGACCGCACGGTATGCCTTGGCAAGACTGCGGTAGAGACGGAGAGCCTCGCCGATACGACCGGCCACGACGCAAATCTGCGCGCGCGTGTAGCGACAGAGCAACAACTCTCGATCCTCCATCGCCCGCCGCTTCAGCCGCTCCATCACCGTGAGATCCGCGAGCGCGGCATCCGGCCTGCCTCGTGCAACGCGGCACAGCGCTCGGATGTGCAACAGGCTTGCGCGCATCGAGCCGTTCGGATACCGCCGTTCGGTCAGCGCGAGGCCGCGCGCCGCAAAACGTGCCGCGTCCGATATCCTTCCGGTATCGTACGCGCCGATTGCCTGGATCAACAGACACCGGACGACCCCGCCGACGATGCCCTGCTGCGTGTAGATGGTAAGCGCAGCCTCGATCTGCGCCAGCCCCGCAGCGTACTTTCCACGCTCCATCATTCCCTGCCCGATGTTCACACGACGGTCGGCCCTGAGAGCCGGGTGCGTAATGCGAGCGAGTTGCTGCTCGATATCCGCTTCGGCATTCGGAACTGAGTTCTTCCGGCCGTCGCCCACGGCGAGGTCCGTCGTCTCCAGACGAAAGCGCTCCACCGGCCGCGTGATCCGGCCGAGATCGCCGCGCGCGGTGGCGACGCGGTCAACAAGCGCCGGCTCCATTGCCGCCAGCGCGCACTGCAGTTCCCGGCTCTGCGCGGTGAGCAAGCCGAGATTGCTCGCCGCCATCAGCATCGCCTCCGGGTCGCCCGCGGCCATGGCAAGGCGGTAGGATTCCACATAACAATGGAACGCACGGCGCGTCTCGCCCATCTCGCTGAGGATGGAAGCCTTCAGGTTGAGGTCGTGCGAGAGCCCGATCGGGCTGCCGGCCGCGCGGGGCCGCGAGATGCGGATGGCATCGTCGATCGCGCTCAACGCGCCGCGAAGATCGCCCATGTCGAGGGCAACCGCCGCCAGATGCTGCCGGCCGGCCGAACGCTCCACCGGCAATCGCCCGTCCCGCGCCGCCGCAACCAGCTTCCGGCCGGCAGCACGCGCGGCGGCATAGTCGCCGCAATCCAACGCGATCCTTCCGAGCGTCTTGTAGTAGACGCAGCGCACGCGAGCATCGGCACGCGCGGCACGCCGCGCTCCAAACCCCAACAGCTTCACCGCATCGTCGGGGAACCCGCTCTCCTGCAACACCATGGCCAACAGGGTCATCGGCGCAAACTCGTTCAGCGACTGCGCGCGAAACCAATCGAGGTAGCGCTTCTTCAGCGACGGTGACGCTCCCTTGCCGGGCGCGGGATATCCGCCCACTTCATCGAGCGTTCCGAAGGATGCCGTGCTCGCAGCCAGGATGGCCCCCATGTCGGCAAGCTCCTTCACGCGCGCCTTCACCCCCTTCAATTCCCGCCGCGCCGCCTTCCTATCCCTGCTCCTGTACACCAGCCAATGCCAGTTTCCCGCGCCGTGCATTCGTGCCCACGATGGGTTGATGTCGACGTCGTCGCCGCCGGCGTACCCGGCCAGAATCATCGTGCGTCCACGCAGCGCGTTCTCGAGCGCGGCGGCGACGCCGTCGTGCAGACCGAAGGCTCCCTCGCGCCCCGCGTCGCGAATGCGGCGGATGGTGGATTGGATCGTGTCGACCGCGGGGGCGCCGTCGGCATCGCGGAGCGAACCGTGGATCTTCACCAGTCCACCGTGCCCACGGCCGGAGCGTCCGCTCCCCGAAGTCCTCGCCGCAAATGCCGTGAGGAGCCCGACGATCTCATCGGCCCGAATCGCCGGGCGCAGATGGCCGCGGGGGAACTGCTCCCGGTAGGCTCGCTCGATGCAGCCATCGAAATTGGTGGTGATCACCAGATCACCCCGGTGAATCCGCCGCGCCAGAAACTCGTGATGCGCGTTCGGCGGCAGATCGTCGAACGCCATGAACATCAGCGCCTGTTCGCGATCGACCTGCTCCTCCAGCACGCCCAGATACTGCTCGAACATGAACCGCCGGTTGCCGGGGGCGGACGCCCCCCACAGCTCCAACACCGGCCCCCAACTCTTCTTCATCCGCCGCCGCACCCACGCGTGCAGCCGTTCCTCCCCCGGCCACTCCTTCCGCAGCCAAGCGGCGACGGCACCGGTGATCGCGCCCGTCACGTGTGAGGCAAGCGGCGCACCCGTCGGCGCACCGATCGATATCCCGGCGCCGACCCACCAGATCAGGGAGTGGCGGTTGCGCCACTCAAAGATCTTCATATCCGAACGCAATGCAGGCATCATTTCCTCCGCCTCCGCGATTGGCGATGTCGCTTCCGTTGAGGGTGCGGGCTATTGGAATCATTGAAGTGATTCGTTACGCCACGGGATCCAACTTTCTTCATCATACGATACGCCCATCTGCGATCGCTTTGAAGCATCTGTGCCCGTCGCAGCTCTGTCCCCGCAATCCAAACCAACAGCTCATGCGCTTCCGGATTCAGCACGTAAAGAAATTTCTCAAAGACATCGTTGTGTTTATCAAGAAGGCTGTTCAGATCTTCGCATCCATAGATATCATCCGATCTTTTCACATGTGGAGCTAACGCCTCAGCGAGGCGGATCTTGTTTGCGGGCTGGAGGCTCAACGACGTCACCAGTATGTATCTTCCGGGATTCAATGCATCGATCTTGGGGCGCTCCTTCTTAATCATGTCGGAGCACAGCTTGCGGAACGAGTTTTTCGCATAGTGCTTACATTGAACAATAACAACACCGCCGCTGCGATCATAATATCGAAGATCGATCCCGCTATCTTTACCAACACCAAAACGCTCAATGCGACCACCATGCTCGAGTACGAATTTTTTCATCAATAAATCATGCACGAGCTCTTCGAACTGAGTCGACGATAAAGCGCGAAAGTCATATGTCTGCTTCTTTCTCACGTATATACAGACTATTTACCGATATATAAAGCGACCAGGAATCACAGCACCGAACAGGAAAACCACCAATAGCCAAAATCTTGGGCCCGAGCAGGCATTCGGAATCGAAGGGAAAACTACGGCGTATTTACAGAAATCGAGTTGATTTTCGCACATAGCAATTCAGAAAATGAAGAAGCGCAACTTTAAGGATCACGCTTTATCTCGACCAAGCCAGAATAGAGCTCGTGCAGATCACTCTTACCATCATCTCTGAGTTCATTCAGGAATTCAGGCATTGTCACCATCCTTACAACGCGATTGTAACGATCGGCGAGCCAGTCGTATTTCTCGCGGACATCCTCACTATCGACCCGCAAGCCCGCCTCTGCCATGTCACGAATGCGATCGAGAAAATCAGGGTAATCATATTCAGGGTCATCAAGCTCATCCCGACCCTTGAAAACATAGTCAATGAAGAAGTAGCCATCATCATCTCGTTCCAGTAGAGCTCGGATGCATTTGAGTTCGTCCCCCCCGCTGTGATGTAGCGAATAATACCGTTTCGCAAATTCAAGAACCCGATCATCAACAATGATCCTGGGAAACTTCGCTTCCTTTGTCTCAAGGTCATAAGCTCGCACCATGGCAGGACCGAACATCATCCTATCGGTATGAACAAGCTGCCCCACGGTAATAGCCCCTCTTGGGAGCATGCCATTGAGCACCAATCGAATACAGGCCCACATCGAATGCAACAGCCCATCAAGTACGCCACTGACCTCATCGATCCGGCACGATGCCACAATCGAATCCGAGAACTGCGTAACGACCCACGACTTAGTATGCAACTGAACCAGGCTCTCGTTGTTGAATGTATCTTCAATCCTCCTGATCCCTTCAACTACATCATCGATGCGGGCTTCGACATCGCTCCCTTGTTCGTCGACCGTCGCCTTGATGATACTCCTGAATCCCAAAATGTCCAGGAAGACAATGATTCGGTTTTCGTAGTTCATACCCACACCGAAATAAGTTCCTCATTCGCAATTACTCCCCCAACCCCATCTCCCTCAACCCCGCACGGACGGCGTCGGCCACCGAGGCCGGGATGCCTCCCGGCGGCGCGACGCGCAGATCCACGGTGATCGCGGCGTCGGCATCGGGCGGCAGGTGGTCCAGCACCTTCTGGTAGAAGCGCATCCATTCCCGGCGCGGAAGCGTGCCGTGCCAGTGAAGCTCGGGCACGGCCTCGCGTCCGGGCTCCGGCGCGTAGTCAAGTCCGGGCTCGCTCACCATGGCGCCCCCCGCCGGCATCGCGGGCACGTTCGGCGCCGGCGCGATGCCGGCCCCGGGCGTCTCGTTCGCGGCGACATCGGCTGCGGCGCGCCTAGCCTCCTGGTAGGCAAGTGCTGCATCGCGCGTCACGATGCAGGCATCGTCGGAGATCTCGATGGTCGTGGGGCTGATCGACTCCTGGAAGTGAAACGCGGCGTAGGCGCCGGCGGCGTCGCGCACGGCGTAGCCGAACGTTCCGTCGGCGACACCACGGGCGATGGTCTCCTTCACGGACTCCGGATCGAGCAGCCGCGGGAACCTCGGCGAGGCGTAGAACGCATCGCGCAGCGCACGGGTATTCCACTCGGGCATCCCATCGGTCCAGTGACGTGCGACGTACGTGGGCGCCACGACCGGCAGCACTTCATCGGCCGAGCGGAGCGCGCGCAGAAGATGCTCGGTGAAGGAGTCGGACGCGCTGGAGTGCGTGATACCGAGATCGATGGACCGCATCTCGTTGTCGGCGCCGAGCAGCAGCACCACCCGATACGCGCGCCACACCAGCTCCTCGGCGGCGCTCTCCGCCTTGCGGATATCCTCCGTCATCCGGCGCCACTGCACCGGGCCGAGCGCCTCGGCGTCGTATTCGTCGCGGATGTCGCGCAGCGCAAGCAGGCGGCGCGATTCATCGTACAACTGCTCCGTACGGTCGGCGCCGCACCAGATGAGCGCGCTCTTGTAGGTGCGTCCGCTCTCACCCGCCTCCCGTGTGACGCGGTCGACGAAGCGCAGCGTTGCATCGGCGCCGGCGGGCATATCCGGCGGCAACACTACCAGCGTCAGGACCGGGCGGTTCGGCACCGCGCCGCTCTCGGTCGGGAAGAACCGGCGCTCGATACGCGATCCGCGAGCGATCACACGCTGCACCGTCCCTCGCACCTCCTCCTCGATCCGGGCCGTGCCGATGGTGGCGCGCCTGTCGGAGAGGAGTTTGTTCAGGTTCGGGTTCAAGCTGAAGCGATAGGTATTGCGGTCGATCTCCAGATAGTAGCAGGTGCCGGCCAGCGTCTCCAGCACCGTCTCCACGTGGCCGATGTCCAGCCCCGGCTCGGCGACGGCCAGACGAATTTCGGGCACCGTGGCCTCGGCGTGCAGCTGCCCTCCGTTGGATTCGAAGAAGATGGCCGTGGCCACCTTCCGGTGCAGCCGCCCCTTGCGAATCGCCTCCACCGCCTCCTGGTCGCGGCGGTCGGCGTGCGATTCCGCACGCCCGGTGATGTCGGTGGTCACCACGCCCTCGAGATGATCCTCGCCGAGCTGCTCGAACGTGGCGCTGCGGAAGAAGGAGTCGTCCAGCGGCGCGGTGCCGAGGCCGATCAACGGATCCTTGTGGCCGGCGGCGTTGCCGTCGGAGTACGCGCGCGCCACCCAGATCGCCAGCATCTGGAGCACGCCGCGCGTGCGCTGGAACTGCGGGAGCGCCTGCCACTTCCGCTCGAACACGGAGATGAGCGCCGGGTGGAACGGATACGTGGCACGAAACGCCTCCTCCGCATGATCGGCGCCGAACCACTCCGGCAACTGCCGGCGGTTCTCCGTCACCCATGCGGCGTACTCCCGGCATGTCGCCGCCCCCTCCTTCGGCAGCATCACGCGCCCGCCCTGCGTGATCTGCTCCTCATCCCATTCGAACAGCCGGCGCCGGATGATCTCCGCCGTCTCGTCCTCCGCCGACATGACCATCGGTTTGCCGACGCGGTTCACCAGCTTCTCCAGGCGGGCGTAGTCCTCGTGATCGGCGGCGTTCATCTCCATGCTGGAGGCCGGAATCGAGACGGCAAGCACGACACCCGTGCGGCCCCGCGCCTCCTCGGAGAGGTTCTGGATGAAGTTGTAGAGCTGTGCTCCCCAGCCCTGCGCGCGGAATCGGCTCATGTACTTCATCAGCTCGTCCAGCAGGATCAACGCGGGCCGATCGGCGGGGAGCATCGCACGCACCACGTCGCCGCCGGGCGCCGTCATTGTGCGGTCGTGTTCGGCCACCACCCGAAACGCCTCCTCGCCGCCGAGCTGCCACGCGATCTCCCCCCACGGCGAACGCCGGAGCGGTGTGCCGTCATCCCCCCCGCGCCCGGTGATCGAATCGAACTGCTGCCCCACGAACGTGGCCACGGCCGCCGCCGGCACCGCCGGAACGCCCGCGCGATCGAGCACGCGATGCACGCCGGGCCATGCGGCCACCGCAGGCCCCGCCGCCGCGAGGTGATAGAGCAGCGTGAGCGCATGGGTCTTGCCGCCGCCGAACTGCGTGGCCAGGTTGAAGACCGGCGCCGCCCCCTCGTGTTCGCCCGAGAGACGCCGCACCGTCTCCGCCGCCAACGCCAGCAGATTCTGCGTCAGGAACGTACGGCCGAAGAACTCGCGCGGCCGGCCGTACACGTCCGGCGCGCGGCCGTCGCGCACCTGATCCAGATGCACGGCGAACTCCGAGGCATCGAACGGACGGTTCAGGCGGAGATCTTCACGGGGTTCGACAACGTTGCGCCAGGGCTTCATGGGGAGGTACGAATTACGAATGCGGAATGAAAAATTATGAACGCGCGACACGGTTGCTTAACGGCATGATCGCGGAATCTGCGTTGGGCATCGCCGTCGCCGCCGCGCAAATGTACGGAATGGCATGGGTCAGCGAGAGAGCCCTTCCGCAAACACCCTTCCGATGCATCACGAACGGGGGCAGGTTCTTCCCGCCACCACCGGATACATCAGCTCGTCCGGATACCCATTACATCGATGCGGTGCGGCGAGTTGACCGTCCGAGCCTGCGACACCGACAGCCGGAACGCTGCGCGTGCAGCGCCCGGTACGCGATGCGAAGGCCGCAGTTCGGCAATCACTCGTAGGCGATCGTGCCGGTAAATTCCAGGCACAGAGGGTCGGGCGTCGTCAACGCATCATAGTCCTGCTGAATCCCCTCGACGATCGATACGGCGAGCATCAGCACGTTGGCGACCTCCGATATCCGCGTGGCCTTTTCGACGGTCATCCTCGCCCCCAGACGAGCCAGGGCACTCCGTGCAAGGGCCTTGTCCGATTTCGAGAGAAGCAGATAAAATTCCGACCCGATGGAGAGCGCAAGGCCGACGGACTTCGGAATATCGAGCAGGTCGTCACTCTCTCCGTTGAGATCCGAGCTCAGCGTGGCGCACAAATCCAATGCGTTCAGTCCCGTGATCACGCGCCCGAACGTCTTCGATTCCCCGAGCTTCACCAGCGCCGAGCGGACCTTGGCCACGCGCGCACCACCGGAGTTCATCCCCGCCCTCTTCAGCACCGTCGCGATCGCCTCGTTCAGGAGGCCCGATGCAACCGGGTTCGACGCCACTTCGGCGGCAAGATCCGCGGTCGCCAGCACCGAGACGCCCATGCTCAGCAACTCCATGCAATCGCGATTCCACCCACCGACCGGAATGCAGACGGCGTTCAACAGGTTCCAGACCTTGACATCGTACTCCGAGATCGGTCCCAATTCCATTCGATGATTGCTCTCATGGAACGACGCCCGACTGATGAACGAAAACCTGCCGTCCGGCGAACGCAATTGCTGGAGATTGAGATCGATATCGAGCGTGCGCGCCTCCTTCGGCCCCAGCAGGAAATCGCCGTACTCATCGGTGAACGCGCGCCGCGCCACGCCGACGTTGTTGCCGGCGTCCAGATCGTTGAGCGCAATCCAGATGCGCTTGTTGTTCCGCAGCTCAACGGTCAGATGGCCGTCCGGGGTCTGTGCAATAATCGATGCCGCAATCGCATCGCAGGCCGGGAACGGGCGGTCGTGTCGGCAATCCACCGAGTGTACGTCGACGAACTTCAGCACATACTTCTTCTGCACCGGCCGCAGAACGGTCACCTTCGGCGCCGCGCCGGGCGCGGGCTCCGGCGGGATGTTCTCCGCGAACAGCTTCTCCCACGCGCCGTCGTCATCGCAGTCCGCGCCGGCCGTCAGGAACAGCCGCGCCGCCGCATCCCCCAGCCGGTTCAGCAGCCCGCGGCGGTCCACGCGGCGCAGTATCGGCACCACGTGATTTTCGTCGGCGGCATAGTAGTAGCCCACCTTGTGGGCGCGGAAGATGGTGTTGTACGCGGCGGTGTCGTAGCCGTATTCGTGGCAGGTCTTCTCGAAGATATCGTAGTACGCCTGCTGCCGCTCCTTCATCAATTCCGGCTTGGCGAAGGCGTCGAGGAAATACATCTCGGGCGGCATCAACTCCGTGACGGGGGTGCGAGGGGCCTCCTCATGGTTGTAGCGGCTCCACAGGCAGGTGATCCACCGCACGCTGATCTTCAGGAACTCCTCCTCGCTCATGCCGTCGGTCTTGTAGCCGAACCCCAGGCCTCCCCCCTCCGCGCAGGCGGCGAGGAGCAGGCACGCGGCGGCAAGCAGGCCGCCCCGGGCCATGAACCCCGAGCGGCGGTATCGGCGCGGCCGGCGCGCGCCACGCCCATTGAACACTGAACACATAAACAGCCCTCCTGTACACTGTAAGAAGGGGGGGAATAGAAAATACGAGGGGGAGATATCGCGCCCGGGCACGACGGCCTTCCCACCGAACCCGCGCGCCCATTCAACCTGTACATCCGGATATACAACCGCGAACGCGGCGCCCTGAACGCATTCCCACCAGGCTTCACGCCGAACGCTTCACGCTCCTGCATATTCGAGTATACATGCCGCTCGACACGAACCGCAACGGCGCGAAGAACCCGGCACCTGGAACTTGGAACTCCTTGGCACTTGGAACTTGGAACTTAGAACTTGGCACCTGGAACCTGGCCTTTCCCACGCAGCACGCTTCACGCTGAACGCTCCTGTATATTCGAGTATACATGCCGCTCGCCACGAACCGCGAAGAACCCGGCACCTGGAACTTGGAACTTAGAACTCCTTGGCACTTGGAACTTGGAACTTAGAACTTGGCACTTGGAACTTGGCACGACGCCTACATCCCCAGCCCCTTCTTCCGGGCCAGCACGCCGTCCACCCAGCGCTTTTCCGGGGTGGCCGCGGGATACAGGGCCGAAAGCGCCTGCGCGAGGCTCCAGAACCGCTGATCGCGCCCGGCGCCCGTCCCCGCCCCGGCATCCTCCACCAGGAAGCGGCGCAGCGCATCGCCCCGACCGGCGGCGAAGAGCAACATGGCCTGATGCACGCGGTCCAGCACGGTCTCCGCGGCGCGGAGCGGCATCTCCGCGCCCCCCTCCTCCGCCCCCGGCTCCGGCGGCGCCCCCAACTCCTCGAAGATCGAGGTCTGGCGCGCGCGGCCGCGCTTCGGCCGGTCGGCCGGCGCGGTCTGGGCCGAGGCGGGGGTCTCGAACAGCCGGCGGGCGCGCTCGGCCACCGGAAGCAGCCGGGCCCGCTCGCCGCGCGTTTCCACCAGCGTCGCGAGCGCGGCCAGGTCCGCCCCCAACCCCTGCGCGATCTTCCGCGCCGTGTCGTACTCCAGCTCGAAGCCGCCGCGCACGGCGTTGCCGGTTGGCGCCTCCTCCTCCTCTTCCTCCGTGCCCTCAGCGCCCTCAGCGGTGGGCTCTCCCGCCGCCAGCGTCCAGAGCCAGATCGCCGTCAGGCGGGCGTCGGCCTCGAAGCCGGCGGCGTCCGCCTCGGCGAAGATCGCCGCCAGCGCCTCGCGGGCCACCGCCGCCCACACCTGCTCCAGGTACTCCCCCAGCGGCACGCGCTCGCCGCTCGCCTTCTCCACGCGGGCGTACCGCGAGAAGATCTCCAGCGCCGGGCCCAGGCAGGCGAAGATCGCGTCCGCCCCCGCCACCCCCTCATCGGCCAGGCGGCGCATCCACTCCCGCGTGCGGACGGGCAGCTCCGCCAGCACCGCGCGCCACTCCCCCACGGTCGTCGTCACGCTCCCGTCCGCCTCCTCGCGCGGGCGGCAGACCAGGTGCACCGAGCTGGCGAGCGCGGCGGAGTTCATCGCGCGCAACCGTGAGCCCATCTCCGTATCGATCGGCCAGGAGCCGGTGATCGTCCAGCCGGCGTCGATCATGGCGGCGAGCTGCGCCTCCCAGCCGCTCGTGCTCTTGTGCGCGAAGACCACCACGCCGATCCCGTCCGGCCGCAGCACCCGCCGCCCCTCGGCCATCGCCTCCCCCATCGTCCGCACGAAGTAGGCGTTGTCCTTCCCCTTGACCTCGTCCACGATGCACTCCTCCTCCTTCGGCGCCAGCGGGCCGGTGAAGAGATCGTCCCGCAGCGCCGGCGGAAGCGTCCGCCGCAGCCAGACCCCGAAGAAGTCCGAGAGATCGGCGTAGGGAACCGCGTCGTAGTAGGGAGGATCGGTGATGAAGGCATCTATCGAATCACCGACATGCGGGCTTTGGGTTGCCGTGCAGCGCACTGCTTGCCCCAGGGATTCCGCTCCGATTTTCGCAAGGGTATCAACCAATTGCGCGGGAGGCTCGTAGGCATCTTCCCAGCCGGCCGTCCCGACAGTTACGGGTGTACCCTCCGCAAAATCCCATGTCATGGGCAACGCCTGTCGCGTAAATACATGCTCCACCTTTTCCTGATCCGCTTGTGGGCGCCACGTGCATAAGGAGCACGCCCTATCACTCATTCGACTGATAGCGATCGCTAGGCACGCCCCAACCGCTTCGGCAAGCCCCGCATCATATTCACGAGCGATCTCGTCCCCCGCCTCGCGTACCAGCCGCACGAGCGTCGTGAGCGCCAGCGCCTGCCGCGGGGTGAAGAGGTCGCCCCACGCCTCCATGCCGTAAAGTTGCACACGGAACCCGAGCGTCCCTTGCGGCGGAAGCGGCTCATCGGGGACCAGGCTCGGCTCGCCGGGGTGGGCGCTCGCGTGCGCCGCTCGGCGGGCCTCCAGCTCGGCGGCCGCGTTCCGTGCGGCCTGCAGGTCACCCTCGGTCGGCAGCCGGTAGAACCGCCCCTGCCGACCGGGGTGCGTGGTCACGGCGCAGAAGAGCCGGGCATCGGCCGCGCCGCCGCGCCGCTCCTTCAATTGCCGCCGCACCGAGGCCACGGGCGTGGTGTAGTCGCAGCAGGGGCAGGTGGCGCTGCCGCGGGCCACCGTGCCGCCCCCCACCTCCGCCGGCTTCGGGTTCTCCAGGATCTCGAACTCGACGCGCTTGTTGGCCTTGTCCGGAAGGATGCGCAGCGCGAAGGAACGCTTCGGCTTCTTCGCCAGCCACATGGAGCGCATCAGCGGCACCTCGGCGCCGCAGCCGGGCCCCTCGCAGCGCACCGTGCGCGCCCAGAGATAGGCGATGGGAACGGCGCCGTCCGGGTCGTTCGGGTAGAAGGCGGCCAGCTCCTCGGCGGCGCGCTCTCTGATCCAGGTCCCCCAGCGGCGCACCTCCTCCGCCAGCCGCGCGCCGTGGCGCGGGATATACTCCAGTACCACCTTGTTCAACAGCACCGCCACCGGGTTCAGATCGCCGGCGAAGGCATCGGCCCCGGCGCGCAGCGCCTCCAGCGGGATGGAGCCACCGCCGGCGAACGGATCGGCCACCAGCGGGCGCGAGTTTTTCGCCCCACCCAGCGCCTCGTGCGCCGCCGCGGTAAGGGCGCGGGCCGTCTCCAGGAAGGCGGGATTGGCCGAGGCGTCCCAGTTGGCGAAGTCCGCGATGAAATCCAGCAGGGCGTAGCGCAGCTCCCCCCAATGCCCCGGATTCCCCGGCTTCAGCGAGACGGCCGTGGTGCGGTTCCAGCGGGTCCAGCTCTCGCGCACCAGCGCGCCCAGCTCGGCGCTCTCGCGTGCGCGGGCGGCGAAGGCAACCAGGGCGCCGGCGGCGGCATCGCGGAAGGCCTGCGGGCAGCGTTCGTCCACGGGGTCCGGCCAGAGCGCGGCGCAGATCACCGCGCGGCAGGCGGCCAGCGGGCGGCGTGCCCACCAGATGTGGAGCGTGGAGATATGCCCGTGGCGGATGCTCTTCTCGCGCCGCGCATGGGCGCTGATCCGCCGGATGGGCAGGTCGACTTCGATGAGGCGTTTGGGATAGGAGGGCATGCTCGATTCAGTACTGACGATGCTGCGATTCTGCACAGGAAGGCATGAAGGTACGGAAATGGGGTGGGGTGAGGATGTGGAACATGACCCCGCATCAGGCCACGCGGCTCCACAACTGATCGGCCGCGCCATACCCGGCAATTTCGCACCCTGCACCCTCATGGCACCGGCCGATGCAATCGTTCCCGTCACTCACTGCCGCCGAGCGGAGCATCATTCGAAGCGGGCGGTTTGGTTGAAGTCGCGGCCTGCCTGCGTTTGGATCGAAGGCGGCGAACCGCTACCACCGTCCCCGCCGCATTGATGAACCCATACACGCCGGTCCCCAGCATCACGATCATCGCAGCGATCGGAAGCGGGGTCCACAGTTCGATCTCCTGTGCCGCAACCTGCAATGTGAATACCGTTGCGCAGGCGACCACACAGATCGGCAATGCGAACGCGGTCATCACGGTCCAAACCCACGCGAGGGCTCCCCCCGCACGTGTCGGTGTATCCAGCATCAGCCAGGGTTGATCGATGCCGTGCGCGGGATCTTTCAAGATCGCCCAGATGCAGGCCCGTACACTGACGGTAAGGATGAGAGCGATGAGGCACATAATGCTCTCTGCCGCCAATGCAGGCACGGTAAGTTGCACAAATGGAACGGGGATCGGCTGGGTGATCAGGCTCTTCTGCAGCGCGGCGAACCGCGCCGGCGTGGAGGTGTCGCCGGAGGGCTCCAGGCCGTTGTAGCGTGCCATGCGTCGGATGCCGGAGGCATAGGTGTCGGCCCAGTAGTCTGCATCCAGCCGGGCCCAGCGCTCCTGGATATGCCGCAGGAACGCGATTCGCACGGCCGAGCGCGCGGCGGCCGAGTCGTTGCCGGTCGGCAGGGTGCGCCGGGGCATCGCCCCCTCCAGAAACCCATCGCCCGAGAGCACCGGCGGAAAGGATTCGTCATGCGAAGAAACGCGAGGCGCGGCGTCCGCGAAGGAGAAGTTGTCTCCCATGCTGCTGCCGCCGGTGCCTCGTGGATCGGGCACGATCGTGCGCTCCCAATCGCACGAGGAAAAAAACCGTCGCATATCGCCCAGAATACTATGATGGCTACCGTAGCGGCCGAGCAGGCGCAGGCGCCTGTATGCCCGCGCGACGTTCCTGCGTACGAAGGCCGTGTCGATCACGACGGCCGGTTCATTCGCGTTCAATCGTGGCGTCCCACCCGCTTCGCTCGGCCACGTAATCAGCACCAGGCTGCCTCCCGCCGGGATTATCCGGTTGACCTGCCCAACGGGTTCCGTGCGCTCGAGGGCCGCCAACCCGACGTAGTCCACCTTCAACGATGCCAAATCGCGAACGGCGGACTCGCGGTTGATATTTTCCTGGAGCAGCCGCCATTCGTCGGCGACGCTGTCCTGCAACACCATGAGTTGATTATCGATATTCCGATCCACGGTCGTGGTGTGGAGGTGGTACTCCACCAACGGCGCCCACCGTCTCGCCGGCCGATCCACGCGCACCACCGCGCGGCCATCGCCCGCAAGGCTCACGCCGACAAGGCCGACATCGAGAATCTCCTCGCGCGAGCTGAACGTGTGGCCGGAATCAGTCCGCACGGCGGTTGCACTCCCTCCCCCCTGCCCCGGACCCGCAAACGGAGACGGCGACAGCGTGTTGACATACCAGGAGGCAAAATAGAGCCGCGCGATATCGAGGTCATGGTGTGCATAGCACTCACGAACCGCCACATACCCCGCCAGTACGGCCAGCAGCACCAGAGCCACGGAATATTGAGCGGCCTGCGATACGAATTGATCGGATTTCATGGCGGTGTTCAAATGAATACCCGAGGAATATATACACGGCGTTCATTGCCCGGTTGTATCGCTATGCGCGGTCCAGCACCTCCTGCACCGGTGCAATCAGTTCCCGCAGAAGCGTCAACGCCGTTCCACGGATTTCACCTTCCGTCACGTCGCGCGAAGCAAGAATTACGCCGTTCATCAGCAGTCGCACCGTGCACTGGCCGGTCTGTTCGTAATACGTCGCCGAGAGTCTGAATCGGCCGACGTTCGTCGCCGGAAGCCGACCAGACATATCGCGATTCATGGTTGTCCTCCAGTTGTTCATGTTGGTTGGCCATCTCGAACGAACCAACCCCGGCATGCACGGCTGCTGCCGGGGTTGGGATCGCCTCATCCACTTCGCCGGAATTACGGCCGTGTCATTTCTCCTATGCGTACTCTCTGCCATGCTCGACAGCCTGGGCGGCAGCGGGGGCGACTTCAGGCTGTTTTTCGCTCCACCGCTCGAACAGGCCCTTCCGTTCGGCGCGCCTGGCGATGTAGCGCAGAATGACGCCGCCTTCTACGGGCTGAGCATGAAAATCATTGATGAGATACGGCTTCACTTCCAACGCCATGGCATACCAGGCAAGCAGCCGTTCGGCAGCCACCATCCCGCACTCGGCCGAGCGCGCGATATGTTGCACGGTTTCATGGCTTACGACATGCCGCACACCATTCGCATCGCTGTAGGAGACCTCGGCCCTGCCGTCAGACACGATGCGCAGCCGCAGGGCATAGTACGGATCGATGGTTCCCGGGCCGGATACCGGATTGGCCAGTACACTCACCGCCTTGGCCGCGGCAAGAAACGTCATGGGCGTCATTCCACGCCGCGCCAGGGACTCGATGCCGGCACGTTGTTCGGTGGTTGCCGCCGCACATGCGCCAAGCATTGCCGGATGATGCATCATCCACGCGATGCGCCCCTCATCCTCGAGCTCGGGTACGTCGCCGAACCACTGCGCCGGATCGCCCAGCGGTCGGTATCGCCGTGCCACTCCATACAATGGAGCGTCCGCGAAGTCCGCCAGGAGCACGCGGGCGAAATTCTCGCCGATCTCATACTTCTCGGCATCGATCGCGCCTTCGATGTGATCGGCGTCGGCCGTCTCCTGCGCGTTCAATTCCCCATCCGACCCGAGCGCGGCCAGCACGGCCGCCACATGATCCGCCGGGTACGCATCAAGCTCGAGGTTGTTGAACCAGTGTTCGCCCTCCCCCTCCAGCCATTCACAGATACCCGGCGCGTCGGCGGCGATTACCTCCAGATCCTCGGGCGTTCCGCCGTTCAATGCCCGCAGCAGCGGCTCTTCATACGTTCGTGTTTGCGTGTTCATGACATCACCTTGGTAATTCGGATACATTCTAATCTATTCGGATCCCGGTTCTGGATCACCGCTGGGTTGCGGCCGCATGTCGCGCAGCGTCACGACCTGGGTTAATCTGCCCATCAGCAGCGCCAGATTGGCGCGATGCACCTGCCGGCATCGGTCGACCGGCAGGCCGAGATGCCGCGCGGCTTCAGCCACCCCACCGCGATTGCTCAGTATCGCTCTGGTCACGTCCCACTCTGCTTCATCGACGCCCGCGGGCGTTGCAACCGCAAGCGCTATCCGTGCGATGGCCTGGGCGACCAGTGTGTGCGCCTGATAGCGGCCGACTCCACCGGCGACGGCCGCCTTGCGTATCGAGCCCGTCTGCACGTACTCCACAACGGCACGGCGTTCCGCTTCAGGCAGTCGTTCGATCGCTGCCGCCACCGCCGCCAGATCCACCTGCGATTCGGCGCTCGTGTCGTCGGTGCCACGGTCCGTACCCTCAGCCGAGATATCGCCGAAGATGCTGCTCGGCCCTCGTGCCAACGATCGCCGAAGACTCTGGCGCCGGGCAAATCGCATGAACGCCGCGTACACATAGGGCCGCAGGGCACCCTGTTCGGGCCGGTAGTTGGTGACAACCGACGCCCAACGCTCGATGAAGAAGTCGTGAACAAGATCCGAAGCCTCGAGTACCGTGCTGATGGAACCCTCACGCACCAGGCGTGCGGCCGCCGTCAGCAGTAGAGGACGAAACTCCGGGTACGCGACCTCCAGTTCGGTTCGTTCACTCATAGCGTACCCTCGTCCACCGAGCGTGCGGCTGCCCCCAGCGGCCGAGGACGAAACTCTGGGTAGGCGCCCTCCTGTTCTGCTCGTTCATTCATCCGGATGGCCCCAACTTCCATGTGCTTCTGCCGATCGCCCTCTGTTACTATAGGCTCTGCGCCCGGCCGGTTGGCTGGTCGGCATACGCGCAGTTACACTTCTATACAAAGTGACCATCACGGCAGCACCCGTATGCTTCCGTGAAACGCCGGGCCGGGGTCATCCTGCCTGCCCCATCGGTGCGCCAGGTATCGCCGGGCGATCTTGTCCTGTCCGGATGCCGGCAATTGGTTGAACGGGAGAAAGGTATCATACTCGTCG